>CAYNNW010000169.1:0-5609 GCA_964398435.1 uncultured Gaiellales bacterium
GTCTGGGGGCGAGCCGCCACAAACGGTGCCCGAACAGCTGATGCCACTTCTGCACGACCTTCGCGCGCGTGGTGCGCGGAGCGAATTTCCCTACCTCATTCGCTCTGACAGTGGTGCGGGAGACAACGGACGCATGGATGCCGTCGTCATCGATGAGAGCGGATGGTGGATCGTTGATTTCAAGCACAGCCTGTCGCCGAATCCATCAGAGGCGTGGGCTGTGCATGGTGAGCAGCTTCAGCGCTACCTGGGGGTCGCTCGCTCGGTTCATCCATTCGGCGACCACACCGTAACCCTGGCTTCAATCAGCGAGCCCTTCGTCGCCCACTCATGGTCGTTCCCACCGGGGTGAATTCGCGTCCTGCCGATGGACACAGATCAGCGATCGGACAGATGTCGCATGCGGGTGCACGAGCAGTGCATACCGCGCGACCGTGATCAATGAGCAGGTGCGTAACGTCGTTCCAGTACCTTCGCTCAACCAGCCTGGTCAGGTCACGTTCCACCGCCACAGGGTCGTACTGCCTGGTAAAGCCCAATCGACGGGCAATCCGCTGTACATGGGTGTCCACTGCAATACCTGCCGCTGATTCCGGGAAGCAGTTGGACAGCACCACGTTCGCCGTCTTGCGCGCAACGCCGGGCAGTCGGGTCAACGCTTCCATGGAGGTTGGAACCTCACCGCCATATTCGTCCGACACCATTCGCGCCGCAGCAATGATGTTTCTGGCCTTCTGGCGGAAGAATCCTGTCGAGTGAATGATCGACTCAACGTCCTCCTGGGCTGCCCCTGCAAGTCGCTCGGGCGTCGGGAATCGACGAAACAGCTCGGGCGTGACAAGGTTCACGCGCTCATCGGTACATTGCGCCGACAGTACCGTCGCGACCAGCAGCTGCCAGGGCGTATCGAAGATCAGCGCACAGGCGGCATCCGGATACGTGAGTGCCAGCGCTTCCAGAGTCGATACGGCACGGATCTTTCGATCGGCAGCGCGCTCGCGACCGGGCGGCAACGGTTCGAGGCGGCTCACCCCGCAGCGGCCGACGCCGATACTGGCCGGTGTGCCAGCCACCGCTGAGCGTCAAGCGCTGCAGCGCATCCCTCACCTGCTGCGGTCACGGCTTGCCGATACTCGTGGTCGTGCACGTCGCCACACACGAAAACGCCTTCGATGTTCGTGGACGTTCCCGGTCCCCTGGTAACGACGTAACCTGCATCGTCCGTGTACACGGCCGAGCGGAACAGGGACGACACGGGATCGTGCCCGATTGCGACGAAGACCCCCTCACAATCATGCGTCCACGTTCGTCCGTCCCGAACGTCGCGGAGTGCGAGGCCGCGGACGGCACCGTCTTCGACACCAAGCACTTCGTCGATCACAGTCCACTCGAGGAAGGAGATCTTCGGGTTCGCCCGAGCTCGCTCGAGCATTACATGAGAGGCGCGGTACTCATCGCGGCGGTGAATGATCGTCACCTCGCTGGCAAAGGTAGTCAGGAACGTTGCTTCCTCCATAGCTGAGTCGCCGCCGCCGATCACGGCGAGGCGCTTGTCCCGGAAGAAGTATCCGTCGCATGTTGCGCAAGTGGACACACCATGTCCCAACAGCTTCTGTTCACTCTCGAGACCGAGCATCCGGGCAGTCGCACCCGTCGCAATGATCACGGCGTCCGCGGTATATGCGTCTTCGCCAACCTCAACGGTGAACGGGGAGCCTTCGGTCAGTCGAACAGCCGTAACGTCATCGGTGATGAACGTGGTGCCAAACCGTTCAGCCTGATCACGCATCCGCATCATCAGCTCCGGCCCCATGATTCCTTCAGGAAACCCGGGGAAATTCTCGACATCGGTTGTGGTCATCAGCTGGCCGCCCGCGGCGATGCCCTCGATACACAGCGGCGCAAGGTCAGCGCGGGCTGCATACAGCGACGCCGTCAGTCCCGCGGGACCGGATCCGATGACGATGATCTTGTGATGGGACTGCTCGATGGTGCTCATGTGCCAAGGCTACAGACGTTGCCAGTGAACTGCATCTGTCGATCTCACATGCAGCGGGCGCCTGCACACGTCAACGGGGCCCGGATCGATTCCGGGCCCCGCAAATGATGTACTCAGTTGTCCCGGAATGCGCCATGTGCGCTCTGAGCGCCGCTCGATCAGAGACCGGGCGGAAGCGGTGGAACACCACCGGGAGGATTCCCGCCACCGGGAGGAGGATTGTTGCCTCCGCCCGACGTGCCGTGTGGAACCCGCAGTGGATTCTTGAACACGCTCGCATCGAGGTAGTTGCCGCCGTTGTTCTCCTTCAGCCACATGGCGAACTCGCGAAGTTGATCCGTGGTCAGGATCGTCTTCTCGTCGTTCATCTCCTTGCGGTCGTCGGTATTGGCGGTGTCAATTCCCTCGCCGTTAGGCCCTTCGATCTTGAAGTTTCGAAGGATGTATGAGGCATCACGGCCAGCCTTGTGATCGCCCCAGTCGTTCTGAAGCTTGTCGCCGACGTCAAAGGTGTCCCACGAGATCTTCGCGCCGTTGGCGAACGTGTAGGAGCCAGCTCCGTAACCGATATCGAACTTGTACTCGGTACCGTCGATGTTGGCCACGACGTGCGGGTCACCCCAGAAGTTGATGGAGTTGCCCTTGTCGCCCTTCAGTGTCACCGCGAACATGTCGTCGTCGTTGCTCATGGTGACGTCGCCGTCCTCGAGGTTACCGCCACCGGTGACCTGCTTGACATCGTCAACCTGACCAACCGATCCGCCGGTCTGGCCGACCTGGCCGACCTGGCCGGGATCCTTGTCGTCATTTGAGCCACCAACCTGGCCCGGAGGCGGACCGCCGGCTGGCACCGGTGGAACCGCTGGCGGATCTTCCTGCTTCGGCTGTTCCTTGCCGGTGGATCCACCGAGACCGGTGTCGTCCTGCGTCACCTGCTTGGGATCACCCATGCTGCCACCGAGGTCGCCCTGCTTGGGATCGCCCATGCCGCCACCGAGTGCCGAGTCATCGGGCATCGAAGGAGGGCCGCCGAGTGGTGGCGTGCCGCCTGCGCCGGCCAGAGCTGACGGATCAACCGGCGGCGTCGTTGCCGGAGGAGTTGTGGAAGGAGGAGTCGAAGGACCACCAAGCTTGTCCTGACCCGGGTTGAGCTGACCCATCAGCATCGTGATCAGCTGGGTCATCTGCTCGACCAATCCCTTCAGGACCTCGACGATCTGCCCGAGCTGCGTCTGCATGACGCCCTGGGTTGCATCGCCAGCGCCAGCTACGGTCGAAGGAACCGTTCCCTGGTACGCACCTGATGGCCCGCCGAACGGACCGCTCGATCCGCCCAGTGCCGATGGCGGCACCTGCTGTGAAACCTGCTTGGGATCGAACATCCCGCCACCTACGGCGTTCTGGTCAATCTGTCCTGGCATGCCGCCACCAGTTACGGGTGGCTGCGGCATCGAGGTAGTTGTTGTCGTCGGCACCGATGGTGTCGCGACTGTCGGCATCTGGCACATCGTCCTGTGTCCCCTCGTGGGTGTCCGTCAGTGTCGGTCGAGGTCCCTCACGACCGGCGGCTCCGCGACTGTTTGTCGTGCTCGACGACGCCCAGTAGTGCGGGTCCACAACTCATGTGTACGACGGCATCTGAAAACCGTCAATACCTATGCGGCACCTGACTGACATCTCCGAAGCACCGCAGCACACAACGCCCGTCGTGAGATCGTGAATTGACGTATTCATGCCGATTGATCCTCGACGGTGCTATACACTCGCGCACATGAAAAACGCTGTGGTTACCGTGATCGTCCTGGACGCCTGTGGAGCAGGGGAAGCTCCCGATGCATCGGTATTTGATGACGTTGGAGCGGACACGCTGGGCCATGTCGCCGATGCCGTGGGCGGCATGGATCTTCCGCATCTCGAGGCGCTGGGGTTCGGCGGGACCCGACCGCTTTCCGGAATGACGGTCCCCGACCCACTGCCGTCGATTGCCGGTGTGCTGACCGAGCGGTCGATGGGAAAGGACACAACCACCGGCCACTGGGAGCTGATGGGGGTGATGACCCCCACGCCACCGCCGACCTACCCTGACGGCTTCCCGCAGGAACTGATTTCGGCGTTCATCCGCCGCACCGGCCGCGGTGTCATCGGCAACGAGGCTGCATCGGGTACCGAGATCATCGATCGTCTCGGTCCCGAGCACATGCGTACGGGCGACCTGATCGTCTATACGTCTGCTGACAGCGTCTTTCAGATTGCCGCACACGAGGCAGTGGTGCCGCCCGACGAACTGTATTCGTACTGCCGAATTGCGCGTGAATTGCTGACTGGTGACGATGCTGTCAGTCGCGTGATTGCCCGGCCCTTCGAGGGATCTCCCGGCTCGTTCGAGCGAACGTCCCGTCGCCACGACTTCTCATTGGAGCCGCCCGGATCGAGCCACTTGACCACGCTGCAGGATGCGGGCGTGCCCGTAGTTGGCGTGGGCAAGATCGGTGACATCTTTGCTGGTGTCGGTATTGGCGACAGCTTTCCGACGTCCTCCAATCAGGACGGAGTCGACCAGACAATCGCCCAGATGAACCGGCTTGAGCACGGACTGGTCTTCACCAACCTGGTTGAAACCGACATGGTCTGGGGCCACCGACGCGATCCCGCTGGGTTCCACTCGTGCCTGCAGGAATTCGATGCACGGCTCCCCGAGATACTCGCTGCGATGAACCCGCAGGATCTTCTGATAATCACCGCCGATCACGGCTGCGACCCGACGTACCGCGGCAGTGATCACACACGTGAACGCGTGCCACTGCTCGTCCACCAGCGCGGCGGAGCTCTCTCCGGGCATCACGATGGCTTCTTCAGTGATGTCGGCGCGACGGTGTGCTCGTGGCTCGGCGTTCGGCCGTCTGGTCAACTGCCCGGTGTGCCGATCGCCATTCCGAGTGGCGCTGACGCTTCCAATGCCGACGGTGGCCTGCGATGAACACGGCCGAAAAGCAGGCCCCGGCCCCCCCTGCACTTGACGTCGTCTCGTCGATCGTTCGCAAGCGGGACGGCGGTCGATTGGATGGACCAACAATTGACGCACTGATCAATGGATACGTGGGCGGGTCCGTGCCCGACTATCAGATGTCGGCACTGTTGATGGCGATCGTGTTCCAGGGCATGGACGATGCCGAGACGCTGCATCTGACACGCACGATGGTTGATTCGGGCAGAACCGTTGACCTCACATCACTTGGGCGACGAATCGTCGACAAGCATTCAACCGGCGGCGTCGGGGACAAGGTCAGTATTGCGCTCGCACCAGTGGTCGCCGCATGTGGTGTTCCTGTGGCCAAGATGAGCGGTCGTGGGCTGGGACACACTGGCGGTACGCTCGACAAACTTGAATCGTTCACTGGTTTTCGCGTTGAGCTGAGTGAGTCGGATTTTCTCGCGCAGGTAGCGGACTGCGGCATTGCCATTGTGGGGCAGACGAGCGACATCGTCCCGGCAGATCGCATGCTCTATGCGCTTCGTGACGTTACCGGCACCGTTGAGAGCATTCCATTGATTGCTGCCTCGGTGATGAGCAAGAAGCTGGCCGCCGGCGCCGATGCGATCGTTCTCGATG
>CAYNNW010000170.1:0-545 GCA_964398435.1 uncultured Gaiellales bacterium
TCGCCGTCGCCCTGCACGCCATGGCCGTCGCCGACGGAGAAGTTGGCGGAGACCTTCGCGACCTCGTCGTTCACGGTGCAGCACTGCTCCTGAGTGTCAGCGATCTCGGAATCGATGAGCACGAAGGCGCTGCACGGGCAACGGCAGCGATTGAAGACGGGTCAGCTCGCGCCGCCTTCGATCGTTGGATCACGGCACAGGGCGGTGATCCTGCCCAGGTGTTTGACCGGGCCCCCGTTCAGCTTCCAGTGACAGCAACGGGATCCGGGACAATCGTTGCGATGGACGCGTTGTCAGTCGGTGTTGCGGCGGTCAGGCTGGGCGCGGGCCGACAGACCAAGGCCGATCCGATTGATCATCACGTCGGTATCGAACTGAATGCGGTCGTCGGAGACCAGATATCGGACGGCGATCTGATGGCGACGATCCACGCTCGTTCCATCGCTGACGCCGAGGCCGCTGCCGTAATGGTCGCCAACGCGACAACGATCGAGCGGGTCGACAGCGGGTGGACAGTGCCCCCCGTGATCATTGAACACCGCAGC
>CAYNNW010000170.1:555-4619 GCA_964398435.1 uncultured Gaiellales bacterium
GGCGATGCCCGAGCTCCCCGAGGTCGAGACCACAGCAGCCGCACTGCGGCCACTGCTCAATGGACGACGAATTCGCAGCGTGTCGATCACCGACGAACGCCTCGTACGCCCACGCGACCCGCGGCAGATCGAAGCACTGCTGACCGGCCGCCGCATTCTCGACGTTGGCAGACGTGGGAAGTACCTGACCTGGCGACTTGATCGCGACATGGCTGCCGTCTGGCATCTGCGGATGACCGGTTCCTTTCGCTGGTTCGAGTCACGTGACCTCAGCGGATCTGCCGGTACCGCCAGCGACGACGATGTGGACAGTGGCGTCTCGCACGTGCGCGCGCGCGTGAACGTTGTCGGAGGAGTGGTTGCCTTTCGAGATGTCCGGCGATTCGGCACCCTCGTTGTCGACAGATGGGATCTGCTCAGTCGTGAGCTCGAGGCGAAACTCGGGCCCGAGCCCCTGGATCCATCGTTTTCCGCCGAGGAGTTGATGGCTGCCATGCGTGGTCGCAGCACACCGATCAAATCGGCGCTCCTGATGCAGCACCTGATTGCCGGAGTCGGCAACATCTACGCCGACGAGGCGTTGTTTGCAGCCGGAATCGATCCGCGCTCGCCGGCTGGATCAATTGGGCTGGCAGACATCCGTCGACTGCATGCGGAACTGCAGCGCGTGCTGCGCGCAGGTATCGCTGCGGGCGGGTCGACGCTTCGCGACTACCGCTCGGTCGAAGGCGGCGACGGCACCATGCAGGAGTCATTCGCTGCATACGGGCGTGCCGGATTACCATGCCTGGTGTGCGGTCAGACAATGTCGAGCGCGCAGATTGCCGGGCGTACGACCACATGGTGCCCCCGCTGCCAGCCGTCTGACCGATAGTAATCAACCATAACCGCAAGTAAATCCGGGCATCCATTCAGATTGCACGATGCCCATGAGTCCGTGCGATCCCCAACCATGGGGAAACGCAGACGCCATGCGGCTTCATTCACGGTTCACCCACGGAAGCGCAGTCTTCACGTTCGGCCTCGATTTCAGGGGCCGGGCGTGACGCACTGGCGGCCGACCTCGATAGTCCGTCGACGAGCGACATACACGGCAACTGCCGGGGGCGTACATCCGCCATCCCGGGGGCATTGCCGGATCCCACGATCGATCCGGCGCCCGGCAGCCAGCCTTTACGGAACACGATGCACACGCACGGGAACCGGCCACCACCCGGGAAACGCTCCAGGCAACGAGACGCAGTTTGCGAATCCGGCCAGTCCCACTCGTGACACCCACGATCTGCGTGCGCATCCCGGCGGTCACCCGGCCGCTGTTGATGAGGAGGACACCAATGGGTATGCGAAGCCATAGGCTCATAGTTTCTGCGGGAGCGGCGCTGGCATGTGCGCTGCTCGCGATTACCGTGCCGGCAGCACAGGCGTCCGCGCCGACGCGCAATGGTGCTCACAAGGCGAAGTATGTGCGCGTCTTCTCACCGGTTGAGGAGAGCCGCTTCGTCAAGTTGCGACGGCGCCATCGAGCCCGCACGGCAATGGTCGCAACCTGGTACGGCCCTGGGTTCTTTGGTCGGCGTACCGGCTGCGGCAGCACCTTGCAGGAGTCGACCTGGGGAATCGCACATCGAACGCTGCCGTGTGGCACGATGGTCTGGATTCGATTCGGCGGACGGCAGGTCATCGTCCCGGTGGTGGATCGTGGGCCATACAGCGGGGCAGACGTTGACCTGACGCTTCAGACGGCTGACTACCTTGGCTTCACCGGGCATGGCCGCAGCACGATCCAGATGACGAAGGCGCGTCGTAGACCACTGACCGCTGCAGAACTCCGTCGCGGTTGGCGGGACCTGCCCGATCCACAGCCTGTGGGATGGTTCGGGCGCTGAGCGTGACCTAGGCCGCTCGACGGCGTCGGCGACTACCACGCCCGAACAGGAATCCGCCAAGCACTGCACCACCGACCACAACCTGGGCCCACGCGGGAATTCCGAGTGGCACATCACTGGCGTGCATCCAGCTGATCCGGTGGGTTGGAAACAGCGCGGTCTGGGGCTTGATCCTGGCCGGAAGCACGTGCTCTCCGTCGGGGAGCACACCGCCCAGGGCCCCGAGTGTGATCGGTGATCGCCAGCCGTAGCGGGCTGCCAATGCCAACAGGCCAACAACGGTTGTGGCAATTTCAAACGATCGGTCATTGATCTCGCCGTGTGGAGCAATGTCCATCAATCCATGCATTGCCACGCCCGCAAGCAAGGCCTGCAACGGTCCGTCGAATTCACGCCCGACCAGGGCTCCAGTGGCAAGGTGGGCAATCTCGATCATGCCCATGCAGTTCCCGATTACCGGTCAGCACAATCATCCACACGCTGACGGCAGACGCCCGTCATCACCCCATCGCGGAGCGATCATTCTCCAGCTAGAAGCTGGTCAAGCTCTCCCGAGCGGTCAAGCGCCAGCAGGTCGTCCCATCCACCGATTCCGCTGCCACCGATGAATATCTGCGGCACGGTTGTGCGACCATTGCTGCGCTCGATCATTTCCGAACGATCCATCGACACATCGTGTTCGGTGATGTCAGCACCCTTGCCCTGCAGCAACCGCTTGGCCCGCATGCAGGATCCGCAGGTCGGAGTGGAGTAGATCTCGACGGAGTTCATATGGATATCGTAGCCGACAGAATTCCCGGCGAAGTTGCCAAAGTACGTCAACGTATTCTGGACGCAGCAACGCGGTCAGGTCGCCGCAGCAGTGACGTTCGCATCATTGCGGCAGTGAAGTACGGCGGCCCCGAGCTTGTCGCGCCGCTGCTGCGCGCCGGGATCGAAGGCATTGCAGACAACCGGCTCGACGCGCTGATCAGTCGACAGGATGCCCTCGGGGTCCCCGCGACTCCCGCCGAGCTGCGCCAGTGGCACTTCATCGGTCGGCTTCAATCTCGCCAGACGGATGCAGTCGCCGACCGGGTCGGCATGATTGAAACACTCTGCAGCGAATCTGCCGCACGCCGGCTCATCTCGAGGAGCGAGCGGGGTGAGGTCCTGCCGCAGGTACTGATACAGGTCAACATCGCAGGGGACCCTGCCAAGGATGGGCTCGATCCATCTGATGTCTCTGACTTCCTGGAACATCTTGCTGGACGTGTGCCGATCTGCGGGCTGATGACCATGCCGGCTGCGACCTCGGACGACAATCCGGAGGCATCCCGGGGAGCTTTTCGGGAACTCCGTGAGCTGCTGGAGTCACTGCGGGATCGCTGGCACGACCACCATCCGTTGACAGAGCTGTCCATGGGAACGAGTCAGGATTTCGAGGTTGCTGTTGAAGAGGGCGCAACCATCGTCCGACTGGGCAGGGTACTGTACGGTGCTGGCGAATGATGATGATGGGGCGTATTGCCGTCCCACAACGGTACAGAGGGATTCAGAACTATGAGCGCGCGCGGGTATTGGGATCGGATGCTCGTCTACTTCGGTATTGCTGAAGAGGCGGATGAGGACGATATGGAGCGCCCTGAGCGGGAGCGTCGAACACCGCGTGATACCGGGGGAGATCCAGAGCGTGAGCCGGCTCCACGGCGGCGTGCGCCAGCCCGCCGCTCGACGTCCCAGTCAGCATCGTCAGGAAGTGGACGCCGCTCGCAGCAGAGCGTGGCAGGCGTCGGGATCGTGCCGCCGCGTACGTTCAACGACGCCCAGTCGATCGCTGACCAGTTCAAGCGTGGACTTCCGGTGATAGTCAATCTTCAGGAGACGGGCAACGACCTCGCAAAGCGGATCATCGACTTCGCCAGTGGCCTGACCTACGGACTCGATGGCGGCGTGTCGCAGATTGCAGATCGGGTCTTTCTGCTGACACCACCCGAAGTCGAGGTGAGTGCAGAAGACCAGGCGGAGATTCTGGGCAGCGGATTCTTCAACCAGTCGTAGATCGGCAGGGACGTCAGTGGCACCTCCATCAGCACAGAATCCATCGTCTACACCGGTCATCGGATTGATCGGCAGCGGCAATATGGCCGGAGCGATGGTTGAGGGGTGGGTTCGCAACGACCCGTCGATCGCACAGCG
>CAYNNW010000170.1:4629-5607 GCA_964398435.1 uncultured Gaiellales bacterium
GCATCGGCGCTCGCCAGTGCAACGGGCTGTTCAGTTGCCGCAGACAACATCGAACTCGTCGACCGCGCCGACATCGTTGTCCTGTGCGTCAAACCCGTCGATATCGAACACGTGCTGCGACAGGTCACGACGGGGATCGATTCGACGACCGTGGTAGCGTCAGTAGCGGCTGGCGTTCAGACCGCAACGATTGAGAATCTGCTCGAGGATGATGTCTCAGTAATCAGGTTGATGCCGAACGTCCCTGTGCGGGTCAATGCCGGCACGATCACCTGCGCACGCGGGCGGGTCCGTGGCCCGCATGTGGACGCAGCGATTGCGGAGTTCGAACGACTGGGACACGTGGTACCACTCGACGAGCGTCTTTTTGATGCTGCAACGGCCCTGAGTGGCTCGGGCCCTGCATTCTTCGGCTTGATGGTCGAGGCATTCGAAGACGCCGCCATCGTGGCCGGACTCAGCGCCCCGATCGGGCGTACGCTCGCTGTGACGACGATGGTCGGAACGGCAGAGATGTTGACCACGGCTGATCTCTCGTGCAGTGAACTTCGCAGAATGGTGACATCCCCCGGTGGAACGGCTGCCGCGGGACTCGCGCACATGGAGCGCACAAGCGTGCGCGGATCGATCATCGACGCAGTCGTCGCAGCTCGCGACCGTGCACGCGAGCTCGCCTGACGAACGTCGCTGCGTTCCGTACACTGTTGGCTGGAGTGTTGGCAGGAACGACGCTCGTGTGTCCGCACAGCCTGCAACAATTCCCCTGACCGGAGGACCCATCTTCAGTGGGACAGGTATTTACATACATTCACTATGTGCTCGTGCTGTACATGCTGTGCGTCTTCGTCTGGGCGCTGATCAGCTGGCTTCCGATGCTGTCACCAGGTTTCGCGCATTCACAGGCAATTGTGAGCGTACGTCGATTCCTCGATAGCATCATCGAGCCCTACATGAACGTCTTCCGGTCGCTGATCAAGC
>CAYNNW010000171.1:0-5598 GCA_964398435.1 uncultured Gaiellales bacterium
AAGTCCGCTCGGGCACACGCAGGAAGAGCGCCGCAACCAGAAGCGCCAGCGCAATCAGGGCTGCCCCGATATAGAACGACAGGTGGTATCCCTGCGTCAGCGCGGCCGGCGCTGCGACGCCGCCCTTCATCAGGTCTGCGGTCCTCGTGGCCGACAGGGTCGCCAGCACGGCGAGCCCCAGGGCACCACCAACCTGTGCAGTCGTCCCGATCAGTCCTGAAATCATGCCGGCGAATTGCGGCGTCGCGCTACTCATCGCAACGTTCATCAGCGCTGGGAAACTGATACCGCCACCAACGCCCATCAGGATCATCACTGGCAGTACATGCCGCAGATACTCACCGTCCACCGGCGCCTGTGCATACAGAAGGAGCGAGGCTGCAAACAGCGCCAGCCCGGCAGTCAGACAGGCAAACGCGCCAAAGCGAATCACGATTCGCTCGCTGTATCGCCATGACAGCACACCCATGATGAATGTGGCCGGCAGGAAGGCAAGCCCGGTCTCGCGCGGATCGTACTCCAGGACTCGCTGCACGTAGAGCGTGCCGATGAAGAACATCGAGAACATCCCGGCCACTGACAGCGCCTGTACGAGGTTGCTCGCCGCCACGACGCGGGATTTGAAGACTGCCAGTGGCATCAGCGGTGTGGCGGCAGTTGCCTCACGCACGATGAAGCCAATCAGCAGTGCGACTGACACCGCGACAAGGGTCCAGACGCGCGTGCTGTGCCAACCGAGCTTCGCCGCCTGCCCGACGATGGCATAGACACCCAGCATCAGCGAACTGGTGATCAGCACTGCACCGGGAATGTCAGCACCCTTGGTCAGCCCGATTCCCGTATCGGCATCAAGCAGCTTTCGGGCCATCACGACGGTCACCAGTCCAATGGGCACGTTCACGAAGAAGATCCAGTGCCAGGTGATCGACTCGGTGATGAAGCCACCCAGTACCAGCCCGACTGAGCCGCCGGCCGATGCCACGAACGCAAAGCGGCCAAGGGCGCGCGCCCGATCGTGTGCTTCGGAAAACAGCGTAATGATGATGCCCAGTGCAACCGCCTGCGACATTGCACCGCCCGCGCCCTGCAGAAATCGCGACGCAACAAGCATCTCCTGCGACTGCGACAGCCCGCACAGGGCCGAGGCCACGGTGAAGACGAGCAGGCCCAGGACGAACATGTTGCGTCGACCGACGAGGTCACCGAGCCGCCCCGAGAGCAGCAGCAGCCCGGCAAAGGCCACCATGTACGAGTTCAGCACCCAGGCAAGCCCACTCTGGCTGAAGCCAAGATCTTTCTGGATCGAGGGAAGCGCCACATTTGCGACCGTGACATCGAGCACGATCATCAAGACCCCGACACAGAGGACGTTGAGGGCATTCCAGCGGGCACGGTCAGCTGACATTCAAACTCCAGGTGCACAGGGTGGTGGTGGCGGCGGGATTCAGCCACACTCATCGGGACGGGCGAGTATCCCACAGCACCCGGCAAGCGCGGTGGCAGTATCTACCGGAATCGTCGGCGCCGTCCGTGGCACCCGGGTACACTGCTTTTTCCTGCGGTCAGGACGATGTCTGGCCACTCACAACGGGGGACGCCGGGTGGAATCACACCTCGTCGAATGGATCGTTGATGTCATGCGCGAGTACGGGCTGTGGGCCCTGTTCGTGCTGCTCATCCTGGAAAACGCAAACGTTCCGATTCCGTCGGAGCCAACGCTTCTATACGGCGGATTCCTCGTCTACTCGAACGTCGTCGATCTTCCCGATGCAATCATGGTGTCAGTGGTCGGAGCGATGCTTGGATCGTGGCTGTCGTATGCGCTCGGCGCCTGGGGTGGGCGCGAGGTGCTGGAACGGTGGGGGCGCTGGGTGCGAATCACTCCGCACCACCTGGATAAGGCCCATGCCTGGTTTGACGGGAAGGGATCGAAGTCAGTGCTGCTGGGGCGGATGATGCCCGTGGTGCGCACCTTCATTTCGTTTCCGGCGGGCGTGGCCAGGATGAACATCTGGCAGTTCTCGATCTACACTGCAATCGGTGCTTCGATCTGGAACAGCGCCTGGATCGGTGGAGGCCTGGCACTGGGGGAGAGTTGGGAAGCAGCGGGCGGCAAGGCGGCCCATGCACTGCAACTCGTTTTCTTCGCAGCAGTCGCAGTGGGTGCTGTCTGGGGCTTTCGGCGATGGCGGCGACGTCGTCAGCGCGGCAGCAGTGCCCAGGGCGCCGGTGAGGCATGAGCGCACGCCGCGGGACCGCGTAGCCTGAAGTCACCGGCGCGACGGTTGCGATAGCGAATTCGGCGGATGAGGTTTCCCCGTGCTTGGTAGCCGACGATCGGCTCGGCAATATTCCCCTGGAAACCGTTCCAGAGGCAGTTGCGAGCCGCGCGGTTGCCGCGCCCTACCGGATGCCCGTCCGGATACCAGTGCTCGAGGTTATAGCGCAGCCGAGCGTTGCTGAGCAGATTGTCGATTACGGTGTTCGAACTGGAGACGTAGCCCTCCGCGCCCGAAAAGATCACACCCTCGCCGTTGCCGTCGATTACGTTGCGCGTGATCAGTGTGCCCTGTGCGTCTGGATACAGCTGGATCCCTCGATCAGCATTACTGAAGATGACGTTGTTGCTGACCACCGCACGGCGGGACGACTCAATGTAGATGCCATGCTGGTGATTGTTAGCCGGCAGCACTCCGCAGTTGTGGATCCGGTTCGAATCAACCACCGTGTCGCGGGCGGTGCCGTAGCCGCGGATGCTCCCAAGCAGCAGGCAGATCGAGGAGTGCCGGCTGGTGATGTCGTTCTGAATGACGGAAATGCGACTACCGTTCACGGTCGGGCTTGGCAGCCCGGTGGCATTTCGGCCGTCCAGCCGCAGGCGCGCAATGACAACATCGTGCACGTCACGCGGCACCCAGAATCGTCCTCGAACGTAGGCGGTGGTTCCGGGGCGGGATCGCAGCACGATCGGAGCGGAGCGCCGACCACTGGCGCGAACGGTGACATCCTCACGGAACGAACCCGAAATGCACCCGGTCTGGCCGGGTTGCAGGCGGGCAGCCAGATAGGTGATCGTGCCATATGGCTCTGAGGCGGTCCCCGGGTTGCTGTTGCTTCCGCCCGGTGACGCGTAACGGCTGCACCGACCTGTTGGCGACGTTGTTACCGGAAGCACGGCGCTGGTTGCGATGAGGCGCCTGCTTCGGCTGAGGTACTGAATCTGGATGCGGTGCAGCCGCGCCGGCGCAAGGCGGCTCACTCGAATTCGCCGGGCCGATGTGGTGGTACGCCGTCTGCCATTGACGAAGACACGGTATCGACGTGCTCCGGCGATCCGACCGATATGCACCGTGACCGATCGTGTTCGAACGCTTCCAACTCGAACGACGGGAATCTGTGTGCCTGCCGTGTGGGAATCGGTGCGCGCCTGCCCCGCTGAGACCGCGGGCGCCGCCACGGCAGCCGCGATCGACAGCACGAGGACAACACAGCCGATATCGCGCACACCACGCCCGCAACGGGCACGGCCGCGCGCCGCTGCCTGCATTGTCGCGAAAATCCCCATCCCCTCTGGTATCGACACCACGGGGCCCGTCGTCACACGCTCCAGTAGCCGTCGCTCGCAACGGCCTCGAATTCAGCAGATTCTCCCTGCAATTCCTGGCGGACATCGTCGAGCGGTCGAGCGGCCACGGCTGCGACCTCACAGGTCGCCAGTGGAAATGGTGCCCACTCGAGGATGTCGAGCAGCGAATCGGGGTTTCCCCGGCGTTGCAGGCTGGGCGACAGGTTCGCAATTGCGGCCTCGTAGACCTCAAGCGGTTGTGCTCCGGGAACACTGAATGTCGCCCCCCCTGGACCGACGAGCTCAATGCTGGGGCTGCCGTACCGCCAGCGATTCTCACTCCCCCAGCGACCGAGTCGATGCGGCTGAGCCAGCGCAGCAGCCGAGGGACCCCGCGCCATCGCAAAGTCCTCGTCGCGCAGCGCTGCCACGCGCGGATCCTCACACCAGCTGACGAGGTCATCATGGGTGATTCCGACGTCATCTGCTGCGGCAGCAAGCGTTTCGGGCATATCGAGCAATTGCCCCGCCATCGCGCGAACCCGCAATCTCCGCAGGTACTGCCATTCCAGCGCCGGGCGATGGCAGCGCACAGCGATCACCGCCGTACACGCGGGATGGGTCGATGCCATTCGAGACCGGGGAGTCGAGTCGATGGGCAGCCCACTCGACTTCCGAGCTCGCTCCATCGAGCGGGCCTGACGTTCGGTATCGAAACCGCGCCCTGCCATCTCCTCGGCAGTGGTGATGAATCCGATCATCCGCAACCGCCAGTCAAGATGGTCCCCGTACAGCCAGGTCAGGCGCAGACGCCACCGCTCACCGGCAAACGACCACGGACAGCCCGGGTCGGTGAATTCGGTCACATGGATGGTTGAATCTGCCGGCAGCGACATTGATGCGGTCCGTTCGTAGCGTGAATCCTGGTTCTGAAGATGCTACGGGGCCGGTATGCGTGTTGCACACCGACCCCGTATACGCTGCTGAATCCGTGGAATCAGCAGCTTCCCATCTGTGGTCCGTTATGACCGGGTGGTCTCGGTACCGGCGTCAGCTATCACGCGCGGCAGCACGTTGACTACCGTCCACAGGCCGGCCAGGCCGACCAGCGCGTACACAACAACGGCCGCGGTATTTGCCTCGCCGATGGTCGAGCCCGTGATCCGTGCAACAAGGTCAAACTCGAACAGGCCAACGAGGCCCCAGTTGACCGCGCCGACGATGCTGAGCACCACTGCAATGACATCGATTCGCTTCATGATTTCGTCTCCCTGGATGAAGGTATGAATGACAACCGGCCGACTGATGAATGGCCGAGGTGTTTCCACCCACCTGTCATATTCCCTGAACCATCGGACGCTCCTCCTACCTCAGGCGAGGATTCCTCAGTTTCACGGGGATTGACACAAGTCGGATTGGCGTCTGACATCGATTGCCGACAATGCTGTCAGTTGCCGCATAGATCAGCGGGGACGAGATCAGTCCTCGCCCTGGGCCCGGGTGTACGACGGCTCGTCATGCCAGCGCATCAACCGTTCAACCTGCACCCAGGTGTCAGTCGAGGCGATCCGCAGCAGCAGCTGCGAAATCAGCGCGTCTGAAGCGACGTCCCCGCCTGTCCACATCAGGCGAGCGCGGAACTCGTCGACATAGTGCTGTGCGGGCATGTCCCCGGGCCACACTTTCGCACCGCGATTGGTCAGCATCTTCAGCTCGAATGGCAGCTCTCCGATCGCTGCCTTCAATCGCGTTGCCAGGACATCCGGTGCGTCGGTTGAGGCAACGAACACATCCAGCCCGTCGAATCCGATCGTCCCCACTCCCGCATCGGGTGTCGTGGCAATGGACCGCAGGTCCGGAAAGCCCGGGAGGCGGAGGTTGCGCCGTCGACGCACGGCGTCTCCCTCCTCCCATCGCCCGAGGTTGGCAATGACCTCGTCGGTAAAGCCGGTCGTGCCAGCCGCGGAGCCGCTTCGATCGATGTCAGCGGTGACTGCCTTGCCCTCACGCACGGTCAGCAGTACGGACTTCTC
>CAYNNW010000172.1:0-5590 GCA_964398435.1 uncultured Gaiellales bacterium
GGCGTCACCGAAGGAGTCAAGTACGAGTCGCGCATCGGCGGCGTCACCGGCGGCATTCTGGGGCTCGGTGTGGGCGTTGCAGCCGGATCACTGCTGAAGGGCATGCGTCTTCGCTATCGCATCATGCTGCCACTTGCCGGAGCCGCAGCAGGCGCCGCACTGGGCGCGTCGCTGCTCACCGCTGATGGAGCACTGAAGGGTCTCGGTGCGGGCATCGGTGCAGCGCTCAGCAAGCCGAGCACCCGCCCTGAATTCCACGACGCGGGGGCAGTGGGCGGCGCTGCACTGGGCGGCATCATTGCAGGGGCCAGCTCAATTGTCGGATCACGACTTCGCGGCAACAGCTCGTGGCTGAAGACACTGTCGATAGCCGCCGGCACAGCGGGCGCGGCTGCCCTGACCGGATTCTGGTCAGGCGGACCGATCGGCGACCACATGTTTGACCAGATGGTCAAGGATCGGGACGGCGCATAACCGTGAGCGGCGTTGATTTCGCCGGCATCCTGATCGTCGTCACCGCCGGAATCGCAGCGTATGCACTGACGATCGTGCCCCTGATTCCGGGCACGCTGTTCGTTCCCATCGGAGCGCTCGCCGTGATGGCGGTCGACGAATCGTTTCGCCCCGGCTGGTGGTTCTGGGTACTGCAGGTTCTCCTCGTCGCGATGTTCATCGTTGTCGACAACGTCGCACAGTGGTTGGGCGTCAAACGCTACGGCGGCTCACGGCTGGCGATGTTCGGCGGCGCTGTTGGTGTGATTGCAGGCCCCATCCTGCTGGCGTTCGTCAGCGGACCCTTCGCACTGCTCCTTGGACCGCCGATCGGTGCAGTTGTTGGAACGCTTGGCGGTGAACTCATCGCCCGCAAGCGTGCAGGTCGAAAAGCCGCACAGAACGTCGAGGCGATAGCGGCCCCCGCGGACGGTGTGGCCCCCGAACCAGCCAGCGCGGCCCTCGAACCAGCCATCGAGGCGCCCTCAACCGCGCGCGGAATGGTTCGACTGGGCGTCGGCGCACTGGTCGCTTGGGCCGTGGGAACATCGGCCAAATTGGTGCTGGTCAGTATCCAGATAGCGCTGCTCGTGGTACTGATGGTGTGAGCACGTAGCTCGCGCGGACGTTTCGCGGCATCACCGCTGCGAAACGAAGGGCCGGCCGGATCCCGACAAACAGGTGGGAACAGGCCTACTGCGCACGGTGCTGCGCTCGCAGAGGGGGAATACCGAATATGACTGCCACGATCTTCGTCATCGCCGCGATCGCTGCGATCGTCGCGACCATCGCCTCAATCCGTCATGGAATTCGACTCGCACACCGTCGGCGCACGGCAATGAGCGCCGGGGCAGCCGTCATCGAGTTGCGCGAACAGGCCGCCCAGCGCCATCGGCGTGATGCCCGCGCTACCTGGGCGGTCAACGGCGCGCTCTATCCGTTTCGAGTACCGCCCGGACGTACGGCGCGGCCGGCACAGGGCTGAGGAGGGAACCTCGTCACCGTGAGTGGCAATGCAACACCATCGTCAGCCGGATCACTGCCAGCAGTGACATCGGCGACTGCGGCAGCCGCCTCTGCGGTTGCATCGTTGCGGGTTCGACCACACTTGAGAATTGCCGGCCCGCGGGTACGGCAGGCCGCAGTGACGACGCGTCTTGCACGCTGGTCGCGCCTTGCCCACGACCTGCTGGTTGCGACGATTGCGCTGCAGGTCTTCGTGGCAACGGCAGGAGCATCAACCCCGCTGATGCAGCGGTGCATCAGCGCAGTTGTTGCCACCACATTGGTCCTGGCCACGTACCGAAGCCAGCGCCGAACAGCCACGTTTGCGCGGCTCTCGCAGTTTGCCCAGGCCGTGTATCGACTGCGCGCAGTGGTGATCGCTGGCATCCTGCTCGGTGCACTGTCGTGGACTGTCCCAGCGATTGGCCTGATGCCAGATCGCGTTGGGGTATTCATCGCAGCAATCGCGTTAAGCGGAACGATCTGGGGCGTTGCTACGCGAGCGCTACTGGGCGGCCGGCCGCTTCATCGAACACTGGTTGTTGGTGACGGCACACTGGTCGGCCAATTCATGGCGGAGTACCGGCGCGACCCACACCCCGCCTACGAGCTCGTCGGGATGATCACCGAAGACTCACCTACGACTGGCAACGCGGACGTCAGCGGCGACACCACGCTGGCCGAGATCGTGGCGATGATGAATGACGTCAGCCGCACCGAAAGCGGTATTCCGGTGCTCGGTGACCTGGACGCGCTCGAAACCGTGTTGGCGGCCGAGGCAGTCGACACGGTCGTTGTTGCTGTGCGAAGGAATCGACTTGAGCTGTTCTCACGACTGTCGGCATGGCACGGCAAACTCCAGGTCATGGAGCTCCCTGACTTTGCAGAACGGTCACTAGGTCGGGTACCGGTGGACCACGTCAACGCAGCGTGGTTCATGCACCTGATTCACCCGCACTACACACCCTACTCGCGCTTCGCCAAGCGCGCGGTCGACATCGTGTCAGCGCTGGCCATTGGCTGCGCCGTCATCCCATTGATTCCACTGACTGCGCTTGCCGTACGTCTGAGCAGCCCCGGGCCAGTACTGTTCAGGCAGCGACGGGTAGGAGAGAACGGGGCAGAGTTTTCCATACTCAAATTCCGGACGATGGTTGCAAATGCCGAGCAGGCAGGTGCTGCCTGGGCCGCTGAGCGCGACCCGCGGGTAACACGAGTTGGAGTATTTCTTCGCGCCACTCGAATCGACGAGATTCCCCAACTATGGAACATTCTTCGCGGCCAGATGAGCTTTGTGGGACCACGCCCCGAGCGACCGGAGTTCGTTGTCGACCTGGAACGCGAGATCCCGTACTACCAGCGTCGACACATGGTCAAGCCAGGCCTGACCGGCTGGGCACAGGTTCGCATGGGGTACACCGATTCGGTTGCCGGTGCGCAGGACAAGCTTGGATACGAGCTGTACTACCTGCGCCACCAGTCACTGTTTCTGGATTTCGTGGTGTTTCTTGAGACCATCCGCGTAGTGCTGCAGCGCGCGGGAGCCCGCTAGGCCTCGCCACTACTGTCTGTTGCCGTTGATGTATTCGCAGTCGCTGGCGACGGTATCGCTGTCGTCTGCGCGGACACGGTCGGTTCCGCTGCCGCAGCGGATGCGGTCGGCACCGCCACCGCGCGCGTAGATACGGTCGGCTCCCTTACCACCGATGAACGTGTCACGACCCGCACCGCCACGCAAGGTGTCAGCACCGGCACCACCACTCAGACGGTCGTTGCCACCGGCTCCGCGCAGAACGTCACGCCCCTTGTCGCCGTACATGCGGTCAGCACCCGCTCCACCAAACAACTGGTCACGACCAGCGCCACCCCAGATCGAGTCAGCACCATCATCACCCCAGATCCGGTCGTTACTGCCCTCTCCATACAACAGGTCAGCACCACTCTGACCCCAGATCCAGTCATTCCCGGCAGCACCATGCAAACGATCAGCACCATCCCCACCACGCAGCCGATCATTCCCGGCAAGGCCATTGAACAGATCATCACTGTCACCACCCTGCCAGACATCAGCACCACTCGTGCCATCACTATCCTCAGGCTCAGACGTCGTCTCATTCGTGGTCAGATGCATGCAGAATGAGTGCGCAGAGCGCCCCGCTCCAGCTCGCCCGACCGCGTCCCACGAGTAGCTGGTGTTTGCATCGAGCAGGAACGGGAGGGCCGCCGAACCAGTCTGCAATGGATCATCCGCCTCCGGAGGTGGAATCGTGGCTGTGATCGGCATGCCATCCAACGGTGTCACGCAGGATGCGTCGCTGAATACCCAGATCTCGGCACCATCAAATTCGACATCGAGCGTGACGCTGAATCCGGGTGCGCGGGATGTAGTTGCACCGTCGAACGGATAGCTGGGAAACACACCGCCTGGCAGCTCGCCCGCGGCCTCTGCTGCCGGCACTGACAGGCAGAACATGACGCCAACAGCCGCGACGACTGCCGCACAGCGACGCACACTCAACACAACAATCCCCCACTGTCTGATGTATTCGTTACGTATTTACGGCTCGTTACTGTCTATTGCCGTTGATGTATTCGCAGTCGCTGGCGACGGTATCGCTGTCGTCTGCGCGGACACGGTCGGTTCCGCTGCCGCAGCGGATGCGGTCGGCACCGCCACCGCGCGCGTAGATACGGTCGGCTCCCTTACCACCGATGAACGTGTCACGACCCGCACCGCCACGCAAGGTGTCAGCACCGGCACCACCACTCAGACGGTCGTTGCCACCGGCTCCGCGCAGAACGTCACGCCCCTTGTCGCCGTACATGCGGTCAGCACCCGCTCCACCAAACAACTGGTCACGACCAGCGCCACCCCAGATCGAGTCAGCACCATCATCACCCCAGATCCGGTCGTTACTGCCCTCTCCATACAACAGGTCAGCACCACTCTGACCCCAGATCCAGTCATTCCCGGCAGCACCATGCAAACGATCAGCACCATCCCCACCACGCAGCCGATCATTCCCGGCAAGGCCATTGAACAGATCATCACTGTCACCACCCTGCCAGACATCAGCACCACTCGTGCCATCACTATCCTCAGGCTCAGACGTCGTCTCATTCGTAAAGAAGCGTGAGCATGGGCTGCGGTCCGATTCACTTCCGGAGCTAACGGCGACCGCGTCCCACGAGTAGGCGCTGTTCGCATCAAGGAGCGACGGCAGCGTCAGCGTGGCAACCTCAAGCGGATCATCGGCCGCAGGTGGATCGATTGTGGCAGCCATTGGCATGTCATCAAGCGCCGTTGCACAACCTTCACCTTGATAGACCGTGACCCGGATCTCATCGACCCAGGGTTCAGCCGTCATCCGAAACTCTGGAGCCCGCGAAACAGTCTCTTCGCTATCCGGATTGACCAGGCTTGGCGCTCCCGGCTGCACCGCCGAGGCCGTTCCGGCCAGCACAAGCAAGGATGCGGTGGCAATGAATGCGGCAACGCCGCGTTGAATCGAGCGCATGGTGTTCCCCCTCTGCACCCCGATCCTCCCACCAGTGAGATCGACCGTAACGGGTGCGGACTGCAGCCAACATTCCGTAAAGATGCTGTGCCTAATCCTCACATAGGCGCATCGCATGCATGGAACGTACGCCCGCGCGGGTAGAGGCAGCCTGAGAGAGCGGAAGGGCGAGCAGACAGTGGACGAGACGCCACAGGCATTCGGAACGGGGGAACTTACGCCGGCTGCGATACGGCAGCGGCGATTCATGCGCGTCCCCGACGGCTACGACCCTGGCGAGGTACGAGAGTTTCTCGAGCAGGTCGCATCGGCGGTGGCAGTCCTGTCCGCTGGCGACGTCGCTCAGGCAATCCAGATGGAGCTGCAGCGCAACGCCGAGCTTGCCGGCCGTATCGTGGCAGCCGGACAGGAAAGCGCCGTACACCTGCAGGCGCAGGCGCTCGATCGCGTCAAGTAACTCATTGCCGCGGCCGAGGCCGAGGCCGAGCGAATTCGGGCAGATGCACTGGACCAAACACAGTCGGCACATGGCCAGATCGATGATAATGGTGTCAGGGTGGAAGCTTTCGGCCTGG
>CAYNNW010000173.1:0-5549 GCA_964398435.1 uncultured Gaiellales bacterium
CGCTGGAGCTGCCGTAGTTTGCCCAGCTGGGGCGTCCGCCGTTGGGCTTGATCGCCGTTGCAGTGATGATGCAGTCAAACGACTGGCCGGTGGCACAGTCGAAAGCTGCGGGGAAGACTGCCGGGCCGCCGTTCTTGATTGTTCCCTTCTTGCCGGGCTTGGCATCGAGGTTGTAGCCATTGCCGTTGACGTCACCGTTGCCGGCGATCGTCACGAATAGGATTCCCGCATCCCCAGCGCGCCTGATGGCCTCTTCAAATGCGTGCGATTCGGCGTCCGCTGGCCCCTCAAACGAGGCGTTGATGGCGGCAACGTTGATGCCGTGTCGCAGCTTCAGGTCAATCAGGTAATCAAGTGCCTGGATCGCATCCGAGGTTTCACCGTACTCGGGGCCGATGAATTTGAGCGGCATGATCGAGACGTCCCAGTTGACGCCAGCGGTACCAATGCCGTTGTCACCGACTGCGCCGATGATCCCGGCCACGTGTGTTGCGTGGTAGTCGTACTGCGGGTCATCGAAGACCTGGTTGTCCTCACTGGCAAAATCCCAGCCGGTGCGGTCGTCAACGTAGCCGTTGCCGTCGTCATCCACGCCGTTTCCGGCGATTTCAAACGGATTGTCGAACACGTTGGGTGACAGGTCCGGATGATCGACCTGCATGCCGTCGTCGAGCACTGCGACGACCACGTCGCCACTGCCGATTGCGCCTGATTGCCATGCCTCAGCTGCCTGTGATCCGAACTTGCTCTTTGGGCGGGTTGAGTCTCCAAACATCCCCCACGTGGCACCGGCCTGGACATAGGGGTCGTTGGTGGGAGCACCACCGCCGCCCCGTCGGAATCCACCGCGCCGGAATCCTCCTCGTCGAAACGCGCTTCGTTCCATGCCGTCGCCGCGCCGGAACGCGCCACGTTCAACGCCGTCGCCGCGCCGGAATGCGCCACGAACTGCCCCTTCGGCAGCGGCGATTGATTCTGAGTACGGATCTGCGCCCCGCCGAAATGCGCTTCGGCGGTAACGGTAGTTGGGCTCGGCGTACTTGACTCCGGGCATTGACTCCAGGTCTGCAGCGGTCTGATCGATCGACGAGCCAGAGGGAAGCTCGAGGATCTCGATGGTCTGGTCGCCATACGAGAACACTGTTTCCGAATCGACAGCACCAGCTTCAGATTTTGCGGCCGCAAGTTCCGAAGTACTTGCGGTGTCCTCATAGACAACAAGCAACTCATCGGGAGCCGCATCAGCAGCTGCTGCCGGGGCAGGCGCCGCGTTGGAAGACGCCGCGCCGGCTGGCCCGACGGCTCCGACCGCGATGAACCCGGTGATGGCGCACGCCGAAGCGCACGCCATCACTCGCTGTAGAGTTGCTCGTCGTCGTGGAATGCGCCGCACGCAATTCCTCCGTCCCGAAATTCAGGCCACCAGAACTGTTGGCCCGTCTCTACCCGGAAATTCAGCCCTCTAGCAGAGCCCTGCCTTGTGCATCTTTGATGTGCAGCCGCCACCAGTGTCACCACGGCGGAATCCAGCGTCTGCGACCGGTGCGAGCACCGATGCCGCAATCATCACAGCGAACGAAATCGCGATCATCTTCTTGAGTCGAGCCATCACACGGACCTCCATCTGTGCCCACCACCGGTGGGTCTCACCCGTACGACTTGTATCGGGCCTAGCGCACTCAAGCTTTAGCATATTGACCCAAATGCAAACAACTTCCTTACAAGGATTCTCAAGCCCGCGGTGTTCACGTCCGATGCACGACCTGTCGCGCACACCCGTGCGAATGCACTCGCGCGCGCAATTCGCGTACAGCGCCGGTCGGAGGAACGGTGTCGAAGCCAGGGGCAGAGGAGGAGCAGCCCGTCCAGCGGACGCTGGGCCGATCGCTGCTCGCGCTGTCCTGCCTGATCTGGATGCTGTCGGGATTTCTCGTGCCAGGTTGGTTGTGGCTCAACGCTCCCCACCTGCCCTCTGCCCAACAGATGCTGCTGGCGCTGGGGCTGACCGTGACAAGCATCGCCTGTACACGGGTGGAGTTCTCATTCGGGCAGCGGGAGATTTCGGTGTCGCCCTATGCGCAGCCATTGCTGATCGGGGCGGTCGTGCTGGAGCCGCGTCTGACGATGGTCATCGGCGCGCTCGCGATCATCATTGCCGACTGGGGGCTCGACAGTCACCGGGTTCTGTTCTTCAACGCTGGAAATACATCGATTGCCTATGGAATCGCTGCGTACATCACGCACGGCCTCTTCGAGATACCGCCAACAGGGCAATCGCTCGTTCTTGCAGCGGTAGCGGTCAGCGTCGTCGGGGAAGTCGTCCATGGGATGGCGTTCGGCGCATTCCTCGAGTATCGCCATCCGGGTGAGGCTGCGTCCTTCTTTCGTGATGCCGTTGCCATCACAATTTTCCAGGTCATGCTGACCGGCATCGTTGTGGCATTTGTCGTGCCGTTCGTTGGCGGGCCGTTCTGGGCGCTGGTTTTCGGTGGCATGCAGGTGATCACGTTCGTGGGGCTGAAGGTGGCCAACAGCGAGCAGCTCGAACGCAAGAAGGGCCAGCACATGCGCGATACGTTCTCGCGCTACATCCCTGAGGCGCTGGTTGACGAACAGCTCGAACACATGACCACTGTCGAACTGGGCGGCGAGCAGCGGGAGATCAGCGTGTTGTTTGCCGACATCCGCGGATTCACGACCTGGTCGGAGGACAAGAGCGCCGAGGAGATCATCACCGAGCTGAACGTGCTGCTGACCGAACTGTCAGCGGCCGTGATGGCGACCGAGGGGACACTCGACAAGTACACCGGCGACGGTTTGATGGCGTTCTGGGGAGCACCGATTCCCCAGGAGGACCACGCGTCGCGTGCCGTACGTGCGGCGCTGGACATGACCCGCCGCCTGGATGCCGTCAATGAGCGGCGCGCAGCAGACGGGCAGGACCCCTTCCGAATCGGAATCGGCGTCCACACGGGCTATGCGGTTGTCGGCAATGTCGGCCACGAGAAGCGGCTGGACTACACCGCAATCGGCGACACCGTGAACACGACGGCCCGCCTCGAGGCCGCGACCAAGGACATCGGCAGCATGGTCTGTATCTCGGCCGAGTCGCATATACGACTGGGCGACGACCTGCGTGAGCGCTGCATCCTCGTCGGTCCAGTGTCAGTGAAGGGGCGGAAGGCGCCTGTCGAGGTGTACGCAGTGCGGCCGGAAATGCTGGCCAGCGTTGGCGCCGAACATGCGGCTCTTCATCTGGATGGTGACCCCACGGCTGAATTCGTCGGGGCGACAGACGGAGTGGCCGGCGAGGAGACAGTTGATTTCGATGACTTCTTTGGCATGGACTCGACCGCTGAGGCCGGGGGCAATGCGCCTGCAGACGGGGCCGGGGATGTCGCTGCCTGATCGGGGCGGGGGTGTCTGATCGGCGGCGGTGCCTGAAGTCCGAGGTCAGGCCATTTTTGAGGGGAAGGTCATCGTGAACGTGCAGCCACTTCCTGCTGAGGTGGTGAGCTTGACAGTGCCGTGGTGGGATTCGACCGCCTGTTTGACGATTGCCAGGCCCAGCCCGGAACCATCCACGCTGGTCGCCACTGCGCCACGATGAAAGCGGTCGAAGGCGTGTGCTGCATCGGCGGGTGGCATCCCGGGCCCGTCATCACTGACGACGACGGTCGGCTGCGGTGTTGCTGCCACGGTCACGGTGATTGTCGTGCCGGCTGGCGTATGGGCGAGGGCGTTGTCGATCAGATTGCCTATGGCGCTTTCCAGTGCGTCCTCGTCGCCGCTGATCGGTACAGGGCCGTCGGCGACCAGGCGAAGGACGTGCTGCTTCGCCGTGCGGTGCCGGCGGTCGATGCTGGCCTGTGCGAGCGCGGTCAGATCCACTGGCTCGCTGGCGAGCGCTGCGCCCGCGTCACGGGTGGCGAGCGTCAGCAGGTTGGCAGCGAGCACGGTCAACCGCTTCACGTCCTCGTCGGCGTCTGCCAGTGCGTCAACAGCCGCTGCGGGATCGGCATCTGCCCGGCGAACGTACTCGAGGTTGCCCCCAAGACTGGTCAGTGGAGTGCGCAGCTCATGCGCCGCGTCTGCGACAAACCGTCGCTGCGCCGCATGCGCATCGTCCAGCGCCGCCAGCATGGTGTTGAACGTGCGGGCAAGGTCACCGAGTTCATCCTGCTGAACGGCTCCCGGAACGCGCCGGGAGAGGTCTCCCGTGTCGCGGATATGGCGCGCTGCGGAGGTCATCTCGCGCAGTGGTGCGAGGCTGCGCCCGCCCAGCACCCAGGCAATTCCCGCAACGAGCAGTGTGCCGGCAAGCCCGGTGAGCGCCAGAATGCGGCGAAGTCGTGCAAGGGCGTCATCGCTCTCGTCGCGCGGGAGCGCCAGCTGCACCACGCCAACCGTTACGGGCGCTTCCAGTACGCGCACGCGTACGGTTCCCACGGTTGTGTCGTATCGCCTGTGCCGGTGCCCCCGCGCGACTGCAAGCGTTGCGTCGGTCACCGCGAGGTCGCCCAGCTCCTGCAGCGGCTCGCTGGCCATGCGCAGCCGTCCGCCCGGACCGACGAACTGGGCGAGGAGCTCCCGCCGGGCCACACGAAGCGGGAGGTCGCCGGCACCCTGCTCGCCCTCCGCTTGATCACCGGATTCACCGCTTTGATCGGAGGGCGGGCCGTCCGGGCCGCCGGACGGGGCTCCGGGGGGATTTCCGCGGGGGCCGCCGGGCTGATTCATTTCATGCTGGGGAATCACGTCGCCCTGCATGTGGCCAGGAGGCTGTGCAGCCTCACCACCGCCCGGCTGCGACTGCACGCGGCGGCCCATTGGCCCGGGCCCACCTGGCCGAAAAAAGTCCCGCCGCTCCAGGGATGCCAGCTGCTGGTCGAGTGTGCGGTCGAGTGATTGGTTGCTCGCGCGCGCGAAGGACGTATAGGCGATCAGGGCACAGCTGACAAACACGAGCAGCATCGCTGCAGCCGACATCACCGCAATGCGCGCTCGCAGGCTGGTGTGTGTTCTGGACGTTGAGGCTGGAGACGTCATTGCGGCAGCCTCGCGACATATCCCACGCCCCGAACCGTGTGGATCAGGCG
This sequence comes from uncultured Gaiellales bacterium, assembly GCA_964398435.1. Lineage (GTDB taxonomy): Bacteria > Actinomycetota > Thermoleophilia > Gaiellales > SKUG01 > CAYNNW01. The sequence goes on from CAYNNW010000173.1 coordinate 5,100, forward strand.
AGGCTCACCGCCTGCTTCCAGCTTCTTTCGCAGGTAGCCGATGTAGACCTCGACGGCGTTGGATTCAATGTCGATGCCATCGTTCCAGACATCCTCAACGATCCGCCAGCGCTCAACCGTTACGCGCTGGTTCCGAATCAGCAGTTCCAGCAGGTCGAATTCGCGCTGGGTCAGTTCGATCGTACGGTCGCCGCGGCGCGCGCTGCGGCCTGCAGTGTCGACCACCAGGTCGGCGAGCCGCAGTGATGCTTCATCGTGTTCGCTGGCCGGTCGACTTCGTCGCACCAGTGCCTTCAGCCGTGCGAGCAGTTCCTCATAGGCAAATGGCTTCGGCAGGTAGTCGTCGGCTCCGGTCTCGAGCCCCGTCACACGATCAGCGACTTCGCCACGAGCGGTCAGCAGCAGGATCGGCGGACTGATTCCCTCCAGCCGCAACTTGCGTGTCAGCTC
>CAYNNW010000174.1:0-5547 GCA_964398435.1 uncultured Gaiellales bacterium
AACGCATTCCGCCGGGCGGCCTCGTTATCATCCGCGACGGCGAACCGGGCGATCGCGAGTCGATGTGATCGGATTCAGTGAGGGCGGGCTGCTGGCGCGGATGGCCGTCGCCATGTACGGCGCGGCCCGATCGGTTGACCGCGTGGTGACGCTTGCAACGCCGCATGGCGGAATCAGGGTCGGGCCGCTGCTCGGGATGATCCGCGCGATCCCGGTTCTGGGCAGTGCCCTTCCTCCTGCGACGTACCAGATGGAGGACGGTCACCAGCTGCTGCGGATGTTGAACCAGGCCGACGCCGGCCTGCGGGCGGGTCAGGGGAGCGTGCGCTACACGAGTATTCACTCGCGTGCGCATGACGGGCTGGTCTCGGCACGGGCGGGCACGTTGGAACTGTCGCGGAACATCGTGCTCGCCACACGCGGAATCTTTGGAAGCACGAACGGGCCAAGCCACTACGAGATCTACCACATGAGCAACGAGGCATATGAAGCCGCCCGGGCACTGCTGGTGGATCGCGACTTCGACGTCCCGGATGTGGTCGTAGGACCAGGACTCGAGGATGCACGTCGTGGCGCCGCGGCCGTTGCCGGACTGGCGCGTGGTCGAACGCTCCGTGTCGGGCGCGTATCGCTTCCGGCTGCCTGAATTCAGATTCGTTCGAGCGGGGCGTAGCTGGCCATCAACCTGCGCTCCTGGCCGTCGGCTGCGAATCGGACCACGATCAGATCACCATTTTCGATGCCGGTGACGACCCCGTCGCCGAACGTGGCGTGACGCACGTTTGATCCAACGGTAAGGCCGGCCAACGCCTCTGGATTGGCTGCTGCAGCGCCGTGCGGTCGCAGTCCGCTGCCTGACGACGATGCATCCGAACCAAGGAAGCCGCCGCTGGTCATTCCCTGTGTGGACCGTGTTGAGCGGCGGGAGCCCCCTGCGCCGCCATGGCCACGACCATACGAGCCGCCGGATCCATATCCTCCGCCGGAGCCGCCCGGCATCCAAGCGGTGGCTTCGCGCTCGGTGCGCTCGACCAGGTGTGCGGGCAGTTCGGCTAGGAATCGTGATGGTGTGTTCCAGTTGCGGCGCCCGAACATTGCACGCGATGTTGCGTGGGTCAGCGTCAGCCGGTCCTGTGCCCGGGTGATCCCCACGTAGCACAGCCGCCGCTCCTCTTCGATCGCCTGCTCCTGCACGCTGCGGCTGTGCGGAAAGAGGCCCTCCTCCATGCCTGCCATGAACACGATCGGGAACTCGAGTCCCTTGGCGTTGTGCAGTGTCATCAGGGTGACGGCACCGCGCTCGTCGTCGATCGTGTCAGCATCGGACTGCAGCGACACTGACTGCAGGAACTCCTCGATATTGCCATTGGGAGTCCGCAGGTCGTACTCGCGCGCGACGTTGACGAGCTCGCCGAGATTCTCGATTCGGCCCTGTGCTTCGATGGAATCTTCAGCCTGCAGTGCCGCGACAAGCCCCGACCGATCGAGCACCATCTCGATGATCGGTGCAATCCCGGTCTCGGCCGCCATCTGCTCACGCATTCCCTCGAGCAGCGTGACGAACTGTTCGATGCGACGCGTGGCAGCGGCCGACACGCCCGGCACCGAATGGATCGAGCAGAGGGCCTGCCAGAGCGTATTGCCAACACTCTGCGCGTGAGCCTGGATCCGGTTGAGCGTGGTAGCGCCGATGCCGCGCTTGGGTGTGTTGATGACTCGGCGCAGTGACACGCCATCGGCCGGGTTCACCAGGCAGGCGATGTAGGCAACCGCGTCACGCACTTCAGCGCGTTCGTAGAAGCGTGGCCCGCCGATGACCTGGTAGCCAACTCCGTTGCGGGTGAGGATGTCCTCGATAACGCGGCTCTGGGCGTTCGTGCGATAGAAGACCGCGATGTCGCTTGCCGACGATCCATTCTGCATGGCCCATTCGATTCGCCCGGCGACAAACCGCGCCTCCGAGTGTTCATCCTCAACCTCGATGACCTCAACGGGCATGCCTTCACCACGCACACTGCGCAGATCCTTGGCGATCCGCTGCACGTTGTTGGTGATGATTGCGTTGGCGACTTCCAGAATGTTTGTCGTGGAGCGGTAGTTGATGTCGAGCACGACGGTCGCGGCATCGGGAAAGTCACTCTCGAATTCCGTGATATTGCGTATGTCTGCGCCACGCCATGAGTAGATCGACTGGTCGGCATCTCCCACACAGCAGAGATTGTGGTGGGCATCGGCAAGCAGTCGAAGCAGCCGGTACTGCGCGAGGTTCGTGTCCTGATACTCGTCGACGAGGACGTACTTGAATGCGGCCTGCCAGTGCGCCCGGACATCGTCGAATCCTTCGAGCAACTGCACCGTCAGGACGAGCATGTCGTCGAAGTCCATCGCGTTGTTCATCCGCAGGTGGCTCTGGTACTTCTCGTAGACGTCCGCAACGGTTTCGTCCAGAAAACTCCCGACCTGACCACGGTACTCGTCGGGAGAAATCAGGCGGTTCTTGGCCTGCCCGATGCGATGGTGAACAGCCGAGGGAACGAAGCGCTTGTTGTCGAGGCCGAGTTCGTCGATGCACTGACGAACCAGCCGAACCTGATCCCCCTGGTCGTAGATCGTGAACCCGGACGTGTAGCCGATGCGCTCGGCCTCGCGCCGAAGGATGCGCCCACAGGCTGCATGGAATGTCATCACCCACATGGCCTGTGCCGCCGGACCAACCAGCGCCGCGACCCGCTCGCGCATTTCAGCGGCGGCCTTGTTCGTGAAGGTGATTGCCAGAATCTGATCGGGACGGGCATGCCCCTCGGCAAGCAGGTGGGCGATTCGCCTGGTGAGCACGCGCGTTTTGCCCGAACCGGCACCGGCCACAACCAGCAACGGGCCGTCAACATGCAGGACGGCCTCACGCTGCTCGTCGTTCAGATCTTCGAGCCAGGGGTGTGGGGTCGCGGCGGGTGCATGCATGGGCATCGACCTATTGTAGGCGATGCCCCAGCCGACGCCAGCGTCGATCGTGCGGCTGATCGGCGCTGAGGCGAATTGCGCACGATCGCGTTACAGAGTTGTCACATCTGCGTCTCCAGTGGCACACGGCTCCCCCGACACTTGGAGCATCCCCGCTGATCAGTCCTGGAGCCGACATATGACACGCCCGACGCTGCTGCCCACCGTCACTGTTCCCGCCCGTTGGCGGCTCCGTGCCGTCCTGGCTAGTGCAGCACTGGGACTCTGCCTCGTGGCGCCGGTTGCTCACGCTGCAGATCCGATCCGTGGTGAGTACAGCGCCGAGGTCGGTGGCGTCAGCGGCGACGGCTGGACCTCATGGTCGGCCGGTGGTCCGTTCTCGATGGCTGGAAGCGAGGTGCGTGCCGCGGCTGGCACGTTTGATGCCGGCGCGCGCGGTGCGCGACGCCTGCACATGCCTGCACACGTTGTGATTCTCGGCGGCAAGGCGCGTGGCCGCGCCTGGACCCCGGATGCACCGTTCGCATTGATGGTTCGGCAGGGCAGCACAGGCAATGCGGTACGAACCGTGTACACCAGTTCCACGGCCGTCGATTTCGTGGTACCACTGCTCGGAGGCCACGACTGGGTCGAGGTTGGACTGCAGACAACGCAGGCAACCCGCACCGGCTCGGGGCGTAACGTCGTAACACTCGGCACGACCACTCTCCGCCTGTTCGACGACGTCGCTCCGGCGGTTCGATATACCACCATCGCTCCGACCGACCGCTGGATCGGGCCCGGATGCGCACAGTGGGCCGCACTGATAACTGATGAGGGATCCGGTGCCACGTCCGCAGTCACGCGCAATCTGACAACCGGATCCACCCTGGACGCGTGGTCCGCGCCGGTCCGAACCACGACGCACCCGGGCGAGGCCTCAGTTGTACGCTCGGGCTGTCTGGGCACCGGCGCCGTCCACGGAACGAATGTGTTCACAACCACGGTCAGCGATGCCGGCCGGCGGACTGCCGCAACGTCAACGCGTGCCCGCTTTGATCTGCGCCCGCCGATGGTTGGTGGACTGCCGCCTGATCACACGCCGTACACCTCCCCCACCCCATCCTGGCCGCTGACGATCAGCGACCCGGACAGTGGCGTCGTTGCTGCAGCGGTCCACATCGATGGTGTTCAGGTCGCTACCGCCGGGTCGACCGCGGTGCCGGACTCCTCACTGACGGTTGTTGCACATGCGGCAGAGTCGCTTCAGCCAGGGACACACGTCATTCGGGTCGAGGCGCGTGATGCGGTGGGAAATCCGGTGACGCTGGAGCGAACGGTCGTCATCGGCGACGTTGCGCCACCACGTCTGGTGTTGTCGAGCCCCGGTACCCAGGGCAGCTCGCGCCCGTGGATTGTTGCCCGAGCGTCTGACGCTGGATCGGGAATTGACCGGACGAGCTGGACCGTTCGCGTGGACGGCGTCAGTCGGGCATTCGTTGACTCCGGGGATGCGGTGCAGTCATCGGTCGGGCCGCTGACAGGAGGCTCGCACCGCATCGAGGTGAGCGTCAGGGACCGGGCCGGAAATCGCGGAGCAGTGTCGACAACGTACACGGTCGTCGGGGTTCCCGCGACGCAGGGAGGACTTGCTGTTGGAACTCGGCGCGGTCTGTTCGCCGTGGGGCGCTGCGAGGGAAGTCGCCCCGCCGGGCAGCCACGGAGGATCATGCTCTTTGCTGCTGCGGCCGGCGCACCGGTCCCGGACACGCGGGTCGTTGTGGTTGCACCCGGGGCCGATCCTGTCGTTGCTCGAACTGATGCCAGTGGCGTGGCGACCGTTACGGTTCGACCGCGTGTGCCGGGCACCACCGTGGCAACGTCAGCGTCAGTTGCAGGTCGAGCACGCATCGGTTGCGCCGTCACACCAAGCGCAACGTTGCGCGCTCGTCGAAAGCGAGGTCGAGTCGGACGGCCAATTGTGCTTCGGGGACGGATCGCACCACTTCCGCGTGGAGCACGGGTCACTCTGCAGGCGCGGGTTCGTGATACCTGGTACACACTGCCCACCCGTGTTCGGGTCGGCGCACGCGGACGAATCCGAACAGCAGTCACCGCATCTGTTGCGGGAGTGGTAGAGGTACGAATACGTGTCAGTCGTGCGAGCGGCTGGGGAGAATCTGTCAGTCGCCCCGTACGCCTGCGCTTCCGTGCACGACGGCACGGCTGACAACCCGAAGCAAGGTTGGGATCAGCATGACTGACGCACACCCGACGGCAATCGCATGAATGAGCATGAACGGCACGCCTGCCGCCAGCATTCCTAGCGCGGTTGATCAGGACGCCGACGTCATCGACTGCAACGCCGGTACCGTGACCACAACGTCGTACAGTGCTGCCGCGAGCGCACTTACCGTGAATCGAACGCCGGTTGACGCTGCTCCCGCTCCACGTACCAGATCGCGAATGCCCGGGAGTGACGCGATGCACGCGATCAGCGAGATCGCCGCGATCTGCCAGGCAGTCCACGGCCCCAGGCCGGCACTGAGCCCTCCGACAACAACCCCGAGCGATCCAGCCACGATGGCGCTTCGCGGGCCCATGACC
>CAYNNW010000175.1:0-1618 GCA_964398435.1 uncultured Gaiellales bacterium
CGGTCTGCGAGATGGCCTGCGTAATCCGCTTGGCCACCGCGCCACCGAGCTTGCCGCCGTGACCTGCCAGGCCGCCGCCCAGCGACACGAGCAGCACTGCAACGGCTACGGCAAGCCCAACGTATTCGACAGTTGCCTGACCACGCTCACCGCAGCGGCCAGCCGATGACCGTGAACTGCGTGGACGTGGGGATGATGTGGAGCATCGAGACAATGAATGCCTCCTTCGGGGAAGGATTGTTCGGTCGTGCCCGACGGCGCGCCGCTTGACTGTGCGGCAGACGCTACGGCTCCCCGAGTCACATGAATGTGACAGTTGCAGAACGGGTGTAACAGCCCCGGATCTAGACGAGCGCGGTGCGGCGCCGCTGCCGCATCCCACGTGCGGCTGTCAGCGTTCCGGGACGCGCTCCACGCACATCGCTTCGCATTGCCGGAGGCACGGGGCCCGATCCGGGGGTTACGACGACCTCAGGCAACTCCGACGAATCCACGCGACGCGTTCCCGCAAGGGTCACTGCAGTCCGCGCGTCCCGCTGCACCCGCACACGCGCTGTCTGCTGACGATAGACAGGCCCGATCGCGGTCCAGCCTGACCCAAGCAGCTCAACTTCACAGACAGTGCATGCGACCCGCGACCTGCGTGCCTGACGCTGGAAAACCCGAAACGACTCGCCCGTCATCAAATGACGCCCACAACATCCGCATCGCTGCTGCATCGCTGACAGCCTCCCACCAGGCATTGCACTCGTCGGCCCACCCGACCCCAGCCGCAAACCGTAGTTCCCTGATCGGACGCGGCAGCAGTAGGATGAGCCAACGATCAGCTTCATCGGTGTGATCCCTGTCACGCCTGCACCACGGAGATTTCTGATGACGACTACCACCGCACCAACGTCAGCGACGGACGCCTCTGGCACGCACGGAGTCAGCACCGTTGCAGTGATCGGCTTCGGAACTATGGGCTCTGGAATCGCGCAGGTCTGTGCGCTCGCCGGAATGGATGTGCATGTGGTCGAGGCGTCAACCGACGCAATCGAGCGCGACATGAAGTCGATCGAGAAAGCGCTCGAACGCATGGTCGCGAAGGGCAAGCTCGATGACTCGGCCCGCACTGCCGCGTTACAGCGGATCACGCCGAAGCAGGATCTGTCACACGCGTTCTCGGCCGATCTCATCATCGAAGCCGTGACGGAGCGCCTGGACGTCAAGCAGTCGGTATTTGCCGAGCTGGACAAGAACGTGTCCGACAGTGCCGTACTGGCCACAAACACGAGTGCGCTGTCGGTCACCGAGATCGCTGCAGCCACCAGCCGCCCCGAGCGGGTCTGTGGGCTGCACTTCTTCAACCCTGCGCCAGTGCTCCCTCTCGTTGAGGTCGTCCGCGCCGAGCGAACATCCGCCGAGACGGTCGCCCGGGCGACAGCGTTCGTTCAGGCAATCGGCAAGCACCCGATCACCTGCGCCGACACGCCAGGATTCATCGTCAACCGGATTCTCATTCCGACACTCAACGACGTCGTCGGGCTGTGGGACGGCGGCTTGGCAACGGCCGAGGACATCGACGCCGGCTGCCGATTCGGACTCAACTGGCCGATCGGACCGCTGGCACTTGCCG
>CAYNNW010000175.1:1628-3433 GCA_964398435.1 uncultured Gaiellales bacterium
CATGATCGGCCTCGACGTCTGTGTACACGCCGCCGAGGCGCTCTATGCCGCGTATCGCGAGCCACGCATGGCGCCACCCCCGGCCCTGATCCGCATGGTCAAGGCCGGCAAGCTGGGCCGCAAGAGCGGCGAAGGCTTCTACAGCTACTGATCAGACCCGCTCGATGACGGTGGCGATGGCCTGCCCCATGCCGATGCACATCGACGCGATGCCGTAGCGACCGTCTCGCCGGTCCATCTCGTTGAGCATCGTGGCGAGGATACGGGCCCCCGACGCTCCCAGCGGGTGGCCAAGCGAAATTCCGCCACCAACGGGGTTGAGATCGTCCATCCGATCCATGGCGTCGAGATCCTTCATCGTCTGCAGTGGAATCGGCGCGAAGGCTTCGTTGACCTCGATCACTGACATGTCGTCCAGGGTCAGTCCGGCCCGCGACAGCGCCTTGCGCATCGCTTCTGGATTGCCTGTCAGCATGATCATTGGATCGACTCCGGCAAGCCCCGTCGACACGACTCGTGCGCGCGGCGTGAGACCGTGCTCGGCAACCGCAGCCTCCGACGCCAGCAGCAATGCGGCTGAGCCATCGCAGATCTGGCTGGAGTTGCCGGCAGTGATCACGCCATCGGGCTTGAACGCCGGTGGCAGGCTGGCGACCTTCTCAAGCGGTGAATCTCGAGGCGTCTCGTCGACTGACAGTGTCCTGGTCTCACCGTCTTCCGTTGTGAATTCGATCGGGGCAATCTCGTTGTCGAACCTGCCGGCAGCCTGCGCGGCAAGCGCCCGCTGGTGACTGTTCCACGAGTACTCGTCGAGCTGTTCACGTGTGAATCCCCACTGCTCGGCAATCAGCTCCGCCGAGAATCCCTGCGGAATGATCGTGTACGTATCCATCACCTTGGGGGTCAGGTCGCCACCGTCGGTTCCCATGATCACGCGGTTCATCGACTCAACGCCGCCGGCAATCGCAAGATCCAGCTGGCCAGCGATGATCCCCTGCGCCACAAAGTTCGTGGTCTGCAGGCTGGAGCCGCACATCCGGTTGACCGACGTTCCGCAGGTCGTGACCGGAAGGCCAGCAGCAAGCGCCGCGGTGCGGGCAATATTCCAGCCCTGCTCCCCGATCTGCGTCACGCAACCGAAGACAACGTCCTCGATCGCCTCGCCGGGAACGCCGGTGCGCTCCACGAGCGCGGCGAGAATGTGTGCTGCAAGGTCGTCTGCGCGAGTGCCGGCGAGGGATCCCTTTCGCCGACCAATCGGTGTTCGGATTGCCTCGCAGATCAGTGCGTCGCCCATGTCGTTATTCCTGTTCAGGTCGCGTGTTCGCGGTCGTCAACGAGCCGCCGGGATCGGAGGCAATCGCACCGCCACCTGCGACCCTACCCCGGTCGGCCAATCCCCGCACCCCGGAGATTCACGTGATTCCAGCCGGGTGTGAACAAATCGATGCCAGCTTTTCCGTGGAACTGGGCACAATCAGAGTGGTGCCGGGAAGAGGGGCGCACCCGGCGGCCTTTCTATACTCGCGAGCCTCGCCATTGGGCGTGCGTTGCCATGGGATTGCTGGATTCGATCGGGTTGAAGAAGAAGCGGCCACAGGGCCGACCAACACCCACGTCCACGGCCGCTGCCCAGACAGGCGCAAAACCCTCAGCCGCGGTGCAGCAACGCCCCCCGGCAAAGGGCCGTAAGGCTGCCAAGAAGGGGCGCAAGGGCCAGAAGCCGAGTTCGCCGATCCAGACGCTTCACGAGCGCCGTCGACGGCTGGTCGCGGCTCGCGATGCCACCCTGCGGGATCTCGGCG
>CAYNNW010000175.1:3443-3918 GCA_964398435.1 uncultured Gaiellales bacterium
GGCGGCCTGATGCTCGAGATGTACAAGCGCAACAAGTTCCGCGAGGAGTTGCTGCTCGACCGCTGCGAGGAAGTGCTGGCGATCGAAGTCGAGATCGCCCACGTCGACCAGCGACTGTTCCAGCTGGCGCCGGCCAACCAGGCAGGAATCCGCCCGATCGGCCGCTGCGAGTGTGGCGCACCGATCATGCCCGGACAGAACTTCTGTGGCGTCTGCGGTCGATCGTTCACCACATTGACCCAGACCCGGGTCTGTAATGGCTGTGGAGCGGGCCTGCGGATCGGCGACTCGTTCTGCTGGTCGTGCGGAACCCAATCCCCCGATCTGCTCGACCAGTTAGCCAATCCACAGATAGCTGCGGCCCTCGCTGATGGACCAGCCGTCGCCCATCTTGAGACACCGGAAGTTGCAGCAGCACCGCCGCTGACGCCCGATGCTCCCCCGCAGGCGCAACCACCAGTCGTCAGCTCCGCGC
>CAYNNW010000175.1:3928-5532 GCA_964398435.1 uncultured Gaiellales bacterium
ATCGTCACTCCGGCCGCTGGGCCAGAGGATGCAACAACGATCATCGACCTGCCGGGATCAAGCGCCGTCGAATCGATCGTTCCTCCGTCGACCCAGCCGACTGCGCCCCGCTCCCCGCTCGAGGCCGCCCAGGCAGCAGAACCCACGGCGCAGGCACCTGGTGTCGCAGAGGTTGTAGAACCACCAGCCGAGGACGCACCCAGCGCGCCCCAGACAGCAGAACCCGCCGCCGCAGCAGACGACACGAAATCAGCCAAATCTACCCCCGAAGCGTCCGCAGTCGACGATGCGGTCGTGTTGTCGCCCCAGCCGGATGGCGGTGACGACCTGCCCGTCGCGACCATGTCAGGAACGCCATCAGCTCCGGCCGAACCGATTCGACTGAGTGACGACCAGGCACAGGTCGCGCCGCTCCCGTTGCCACCGGTCGTGCAAGCCCCCTCGGCCCCGGTTGCGGATGACCCCCCTGAACACACCGCCAGTGACACCAGCACGGCCGAGGAATCCCCCGATGGACAACCTTCGGTTGCATCGGCCGTCGATATCGCGCTTGCGCAGTTGCCCGAGGAACTTCGAACACCGCCTGCTTCGCCCGAAGACCAGCCTGCCGTGCCCGACCCCGAAGCCGCAGTCCTTGAGCCACCGGTTACCGATATTGCCCCACCCGCGGAGGACGCCCCCGAGACGCAGCCGCTCGAACCGCCCGATCCATCCACCGCAACGCCGGTCGATCCAGTGCCCGACGCGGACACCGACACAGTGGTCGAGGCTGGCCCTGAACTGAGTGAGATCCCACAACCACCCGCCTCGGCTACACAGGATGCCGCGCGCGAAGAGAAGCGCCAGGAGAAGGCCCGCCGCAAGGAACTCGCCAGACTGCGCAAGGCTCGCCAGAAAGCGCAGAAGGCGCGTGCGAAGCAGCGCATGAAGGAGAACCGTAAGGGAACTCAGCCGCCGACTGACGGGCCGCCCAATGCGGATGGCAGTGAGACCGGTGAAGCATGAGCGACGAGGATCTGCCGCCTGACGTCCCGATCGGCGTCGGAATGGGTGGTTCATGCCCGGAGTGCAGCGCCCCGGTTGATCTTGGACAGCGCTACTGCCTCGAGTGCGGAGCGCCACTGCGCGGCAAGCGGCGCAAGAAGCGGCGCCAGGCGCAGGCTGCGGCGACCGGCCCGGGCGGACAGCGACAGGTTGTGGTGATGCCACCGCCACGATCGGGATTTCCCTGGATCGCCTTTCTGATCGTACTGGCGCTGGTTGCGGCCGCACTGGTCTTTGCCTTTATCAGCAGCGACAACAGCTCAAACAAGGCCAAGACAGACAAGTCCGGCATTACGACCCTGTCGCCAACCAACGACACTGACACGACGTCGTTCCCGACGCTCGATACCGAGACCACACCGTGGGAGGACTGCGAGCCAGCCGAGGACGACGGCTCCGGCGATGAGACCGATGCCGAACCGCTCCCGGCAGGTGACGATCTTGCGGCCGACGATCCGTCGGTCAGCCCGATGGGCATTCCCGGGTCCGTTCCTGGCGGCGCTTCTGCCGACGCGTCGGCTGATGCCGGGTCGAGCTCGACCACTGAGGTACGAACGGAC
>CAYNNW010000176.1:0-5527 GCA_964398435.1 uncultured Gaiellales bacterium
GCGCTTCACCGAGGTCGGAATTGGAGTCGCCGATGCCGGGTGGTTCGTCGGCAAGGTGTTCGTCATCGCATTCATCGGACCGGGCGGAATCAGCGACGAAGGCACTGAGAAATCCAAGAAGCCGGGTGGAGCGTCGACGAGCGCGAAAGAGAGTTCAGGGGAATCGGTCGAGACGACCAGCTCAACGGGCGCCGAGACCACAACTGCAACGTCGACAACCGATTCAACGGGTGGTGAGCCGCAGGACACCGGCTCCAGCGCAGACGGGGATGCGGATGCGGAGTCCGACGGTGACACATCGGGGAGCGGTCAGGAAGACCTGCCTGACATCGAGATCATCCCCGAGGATGATTCCTGACATTCATCGCCTCCCCGCGGTGTCAGGCACCCGCCGCCGGACGCAGCCACGACTGTGACCACGCCCGACGGCGGAACAGGAGGGGGAGGGGAGTATCCGCTCGGGGCTCACGGCTGTGCAGCCGCCAAGCGAACCTGTGCATTCCAGGAGCTGCCCGTCGCTACCTGCGCGTCAGCGCCGGCCGCCGTGGGCGAGCAGTCTGGTACTGCGGTGGCCTAGAACAGGCCGCCCAGGCCAAGCGAGTTGAAGAACCCGTTGCCCATGTTGAATCCACCGAACATGGCGTTGCCATACGGAGCCGGTACTGCCGCCGGGATGCCACCGAAGGGGACACCGAAGCCGCCGTAGCCGTAGCCGTAGTTGGGGGGAAACTGGTTGATGCGCCCGTACTTGAGGGCGGACTGCAGCTCCACGCGCTTGAGGCGCTCGTTGAAGATCTGCCGCTCGTAGCCGATCCGCAGCGCGCTGGTGCGCTTCTCATTCTGCAGATGGGCCGCCATCAGCTTGACGTTCGCCTGGCTTCGGATTGCCGATGCGGCGTAACGCATTGCGGTGCGGTTGGCGTTCAGGCTGTTGAATCCAGCCGGGTACACCCTGAATCGAACTCGTGCCATGTTCCTTTGACCTCCATTGCCTGCCGTGTCGCAGTGAGCTGACATCAGCTGGTCAGTGCGAGTTGACCGATGCTGACATCCGCTTCTCGGGGAGTGGCGATCAATCTGTCGTCAGTCAGCTCGATGCATGGCACTGTGCGGCCCCAGCTCTGGCCGGATCAGACCGCGTGCGGCTCGTGATCAGGGTCCCGTGAACACACCCAGAAGCTCGTAGGCGAATCCGCTAGAAGTGGCTCACCATCTGGGGATTCGCGGGATTCAACGATGGTCAGTCCCGCGGCAGCGATGGTTGCGATCCACCAGGATACCGGTGGAGCTGTCAGCCGCATTTCTGCAATCCGTTCTGCGCCGGTGTACCGCGTATCGGATCCGCGCTGGCGTGCCCAGACCTCCATGACAAACGTTTCGCCATCAGGATCGACCTGGCCGCGTTCGTGCAGCTCCCAGCGTGATCCATCCCCGTCGGGGTCAGTCGTGACCCGATGCATCCACTCGTTCGAGAGCGTGGTCAGTCGATCGCTGCTGTCGTGAACGGGCAGGTGGAACAGATCGAATGCAACCAGACCGCCCGGTCTGACGACCGAGGCCGCCGCCGCAAGCGCCTCTGCCCCGCGCTCGGCGACGTGCAGCAACGTGCGAAATGGAATCACCACCAGGTCGGCGCTTGCCTTCCCGAGCAGCTCAGCTGCATCCAGCAGATCGCCGTGTACCGCGGTGACCGATCCCGGCGGCTGAACCGGGTCGGCCCGGAGCAGTGCGGCAAGGCGCTGTAGCTGCGCCGCAGATCGGTCCAGCGCGGTCACCCGGTATCCGTCGCGTGCAAGGGGAATGGCAACGCGCCCACTTCCGGCACCGAACACCGCAACATCGGGCTCTGTCCCCGTTGCGGCCGGCTCATGAGTAGCTCGTGCCTCGCGCGCCGCGCGCCCACAGGCGCGCCAGAAGGGGATATCCTCCGTGTACTCCGCGACCCACTGGTCATACAGGTCGTCGAGCACGTCGTAGGGATCAGCAACAGGCACAGGGACACCGAGGGTCGATGAGCGAAGTACCCGACATTCAACAGCTTGCCGACGATGGACGTCGCGATCTTGAGGGCGCAACGTCGCTCGAAGAGCTCGACGACGCTCGCGTTCGACACCTCGGACGGTCCGCGCCGCTGGTCCTGTTGCTTCGTCGTATTCCCGAGCTTGAACCTGCCCAGCGCGGCATTGTCGGTCGTGAGGGCAATCAGGCTCGACAGATGCTCGAAGGAGTGTTGGCGACTGCGCGCGAACGGCTCGAAGCACAGCAGCTGGAGCGCGAGCTGACACAGAGCCGCGTTGACGTCACCCTGCCGGCCCGCTCGATGCCACAGGGAACACTGCACCCGATGACGACGGTTCGGCGCCGCATCGAGGACATCTTCCTCGGAATGGGCTACGACATTGCCGACGGCCCCGAGATCGAATCCGAGTTCTACAACTTCACCGCGCTCAACACGCCCGAAGGTCATCCCGCCCGATCAACCAGCGACACCTTCTACCTGTCGATGCCCGACGTTCCCGAGCCGGCACACCCGCTGCAGGGGAATGGCGGTGTCCGCTCCGACAAGGTTCTGCTTCGCACCCACACATCGCCGGTTCAGGCGCGTGTCATGCAGCAGAACCGGCCACCGGTCTACGTTGTTGCTCCCGGCAGTGTCTATCGCCGCGACCGCGTTGATGCGACCCACGGCGACCTGTTCCACCAGGTCGAACTGCTCGCCGTCGATTACGGCCTGACCCTGGCGCACCTGAAGGGCACGATCGCAACCTTCCTGCGCGAGCTGTTCGGGGCCGACGTCAAGACGAGGATGCGCACACACTTCTTCCCGTTTACCGAGCCCAGCGTCGAGGTCGACATGACCTGCTTCGTCTGCGCCGGCACGGGTGCACCGGACGAGGCTGCGCAGAGCGCTGGACTCGACCGCTGCCGGGTCTGCCGCGGCGCTGGCTGGATCGAGATGGGTGGCGCTGGCATGGTCGACCCGGCGGTGTTTGCACACTTCGACGGATACGACACCGAGGGGCTGTCGGGATTCGCTTTCGGCTTCGGAATCGACCGCATCGTCATGCTGCGGCACGCGCTGCCCGATCTGCGGCTGCTGCTCGGCAACGACCTGCGCTTCCTCTCGCAATTCCCCGGACGCTGAGGTGACCTGATGAAAGTTCCAATGACATGGCTCCGTGAATACGTTCCGGGTGCACCTGAGACCGCTCGGATCGTCGAACGACTGCAGCTGACCGGCACCGAGGTCGAGCGCGTCCTGGAAGTGGGCGTCCCTCCCGCCGAGAACGGCAGTGACCCGATCGATGGATTCGTCGTCGGCCGCGTGGTCTCGTTCGACAAACACCCCGACGCTGATCGCCTGCGACTGTGCTCAGTCGACACGGGCGATTCACAGCCGCGGCAGATCGTCTGTGGCGCTTCCAACTTCCAGCAGGGCGACACCGTCGCAGTCGTGCTTCCTGGTGCCGTACTCCCAGGCGGACACCGCATCGGCACCGCCAAGCTGCGCGGCGTTGAGAGCCACGGCATGATGCTGAGCGAGCGCGAGCTCGATCTTGGCAGCGGACACGACGGAATCATGATCCTGCCGGCTGACTGGAAGCCCGGGACGCCGCTGACATCGCACATTCCCCTGCGCGACGAGGTACTGGAACTCGAGATCACCTCGAACCGCCCCGACTGCCTGGGCGTGCTGGGCGTGGCCCGCGAGGTTGCGGCCTCGTGCGGGGTCGAGCTGGTCGAGCCCGAGATGGCTGATCCAGCAGCGACCGGCGAGGGTGAGGTCAGTGATCACGTCTCGGTCGAGGTGCTCGCCCACGACCTCTGCCCGCGCTACATGGCGCGCGTCTTCACCGGTCTGCAGCCTGACACGCGGACGCCCGGCTGGATGAGTGCACGGCTGGCGCGAGCCGGGATGCGATCGATCCACCCCGTGGTCGACATCACCAACTACGTCATGCTGGTCACCGGGCAGCCGCTGCACGCCTTCGACGCCGACTCACTCAGGGGCGAGCGGATCATCGTCCGTCGAGCCTCCGACGGCGAGAAGATCACGACCCTCGACGATGTAGAGCGCACGCTCGACCGCTCGATGCTCGTGATTGCCGACGCCGAGCGGCCCGCGGTCATCGCGGGAATCATGGGGGCAGCGGACGTCGAGGTCACCAGCGACACGCGACGAATCGTGCTCGAAGCCGCCTGCTTCAACGGCCCGGCCACGATCACCACATCGCTGTCGCTCGGGCTGCGCAGCGAATCGAGCGGCCGATTTGAAAAGGGATTGGACCCGCACCTGCCAGAGGTCGCGCTCCGTCTTGCATCGCGACTGCTTGTCGAGATCTGTGGTGCAGCGATGGTGCCGGGCACGATCGACGTCTGTGCCGACGGTGCCCCCGCAGCGCCCCCGACAATCGACTTCGACCGCTCACTGCTGGGCTCGGTGCTCGGCGTCGACGTCAGCGATGCCGATGTACGCGCAATCCTGGGGGCGCTCGGCTACGACTGTCACGAGGATTCCTCGGTAACTGTGCCTCACTGGCGTATGTACGACACACGCCGCCCGATCGATCTGGTCGAGGAAGTCGGACGCATCAACGGGCTCGACCGCATTCCCGAAATGCTTCCACTGCGCCGGGCGGTGCCCGGACGGCTGACCCCGTTGCAACGCCTGCAGCGAACGTGTGAGGACGCCGCGGCCGGGCTCGGTCTGCATGAGGCGAAGGCGCACAGCCTTGTGGCTCGTGGCAGTGCCGAGCGACTCGGGCTCAGCCAGGAGCAGACTGTCAGCGTGGCAAATCCGATGAGTGCCGAGCACGCTGAATTGCGAACAGATCTTGCGCCACACCTGATCGACTACGTCGCACACAACCGCGCCGTCGGCGTCGAGAACGTTGCGTTGTTCGAAGTCGGACGGGCGTACCGAATGGGTGCACCACGTGCCACCGCCGCCGCTGCACCGGAATTCGCCACCGAGCGGCGCACGCTCGCCTTCGCCCTGTGCGGCGAGTTGCACGGCTCCTCGCTCGGGGCGGCAGGCCTTCCAGCCGACCTCGACAGTGCTCGCGGTGTGGTCGAGTCGTTGGGAGTTGCGGCCGGAATCGCGCTTGGATTCAGAAGCGCCACAGATCCGCCCAGCTGGCTGCATCCAACCCGCTCCGCCGAGATCATCGACCGTGCCAGCGGAACCGTCGTAGGCATTGTTGGCCTGGCACATCCGCTGACACTGCGTCACCACGACCTCGACACCGACGTCGCACTGGCCGAGCTGGATCTCGCGGCACTGGTCAGCTGTCAGTCGGGCCCGGTGATCTATCGACCGATCGGCGAGTTCCCGCCCGTGCGCGAGGACATCGCCGTGGTCGTCGACGCCACGCTGCCATCCAGCGACGTCATCGAGCTGGTTCGGGAAGCCGGCGGTGAGCTGCTCGAGGATGCAGTCGTCTTCGACCGCTACGACGGCGAAGGAATTGAGCCCGGCCGCTGCAGCCTGGCGATCCACCTCGTTCTGCGGGCTCCAGACCGCACA
>CAYNNW010000177.1:0-5514 GCA_964398435.1 uncultured Gaiellales bacterium
GTCCTCCACAGCGCCGTCGAATAGTTTCCTGCCGCATCACGAACCTGCACGAACAGGCCGCGCGTTCCCGCGCCACCGGCCGCCAGATCGTGCCGGATCAGTGGCGCGAAATCCTTCCATGGCTGCCAGGCCCCGTCCTCGTTTGCCACGCGAACGCCGGTCACTGCTCGATCATCGTTGGCAACAACCTGCACCTCGATCTGCAGCGTTGCCGTGGTGGCAGGAACGATGACGTCAGCGAGTGTTGGTGCGATCTCATCGATGTCGCGCAGCGTCGTGGTTCTGGTCAGCTGCCCTGATTCGTTGCCGGCGGCGTCGCGTACCTGCACGGTTATGGCCTTGGGACCATTCCCCGCCGACAGCACGTGCGCCACCGCCCCATCAGCACCCAGCGGGAGCCAGTCGCCCCAGGCGCCATCCTCGTTCGCAAGGCGCACCCAATCGACACCCCGATTGTCAGTCGCATTCATCTGCACCGTAATCGAACGCGTTGCAGTGATCGCAGGGAGCGTGACCCCTGCCAGCACGGGCGCCTCGGTGTCCGGCGCCGGCAGCGGCACCATTGCAGGCCATGGACCGGGCGAAGGATTGTCCGCCGCGCGGCGATATCGCTTGTTGGCCTGGCCGACGTACCAGTTGCCGTTACCGTCGACGGCGATTCCGTGCGACAGCGTGTATGTCGCTGGAGCATTTGCCCAGACGAATCCACCCGCCCCCGTGAACTTCTGGGTTCGGCGGCAGGTTGTGTCCTGCACGTAGACGTACCCCCACGGGTCGACGCCGACATCGTATGGCGCCGCAAAGTTGCCGACCGTGCAGTTGTCGGAATCCGATGATCCCCAGGCAAGTGCCGGGTGATACCCGCCATCCGCGCCGTAATCGAAACGCTGTACTCGACCCATTGTCTGTTCAACGGTGTAGATCGATCGCCCGTCACGCGTAACCGCAAGCCCAAAGTTCACGTTGAAGTGACCGACCTCGTTGCCGAAGTCGCCGAACGACGTCACGTAGGTGCCGTCGGGTCGATACTTGAGAATGGCATTCGGCTGCCCGGCGGCCCAGCCACCGTTTGAGAAGTAGATGTCGCCCCAGGCGTCGGTGGCCACGTACAGGCCCGAAGGGTCCCACCACTGCCCCCCAGCGGGAAACTTCTTCAGTTTCCATGTGTCGTCCAGGCGGTAGGTTGTCTGGTCTGCCGAGCGAACCAGACGCTTCAGGGTTCGCCCACTGATGACATACAGGTAGCCCCCGCGCGGCGATGGCGCCGCATCAAGCACATCCAGCGGCAGCGTGATGGCTGGCAATCGGGTGCCGTCGACTGCAACCCGTTTGAGCGTTGTGCCGCAGGGCACGTACAGCGTGCCTTCCGAGTCCGACTGTCCCGCTCCCCAGTTGCCACCACAGTCCCAGGTGTCGCCGACGTAGCCGACGCCGGCTGTAGCAGGCGCAGCCAGAACTAGCAGCACACACAGTGCAGCAGCGACGATCGCCGCGCGCACAGGACCAGTAATTCCCCTCATGTGTCCATGAAACCCCGGAATCCCGAAGTCGAACAGACCACAATACGGCCATAATCTGGCCGTCAGTAGTGGTTTGCAACCAACTCGGGGTGGGCACATATTCGATGCCGGGCAGGCCCCGCAGACAACCAGACCCTGAGCCCCCGTGACGCTCGCAGCCCCGAGGTTCCACACCCCTCGGCGGCGCACTGCAGAACACGGACTCCACCGCATACGCACCCGCACCACACAGGGTCGGCGGTCTGGGGGTCAGCCCGGCATCGCGACCTCCGGTGGCCGCGACGGCGACACCCAGCGAGACCCGCGTCACGCACCGGAAGCGCAACGACGACTGCCCAACGTCGTAGCACTTGAACCGAGCCCAATGCCCTGCCCGGAGGTAGCCCAGATGAAGATCCTCGTCTTCTTTCAAAGTCCGACATGCGGCCATTCGCGCCGCATGGACAGCATCGTCGACCACTTCCTGCGCCAGCACCGTAGCGAGGTTCGGCTTGCCAAGGTCGACGTGCGCGAGCGCCCCGACCTTGCCCGGCGCTTTCGTGTCAATGTGACACCAACCGTGCTTCTGCTCGAAGACCTGGTGGAGGTCGAGCGGATGGAGGGACGCCGCACGCTTCCCGCTCTCACAGCCGCGATGGAGCCCCACATGAAGCACGTGGCTGTCGCCAGTGAGCTCGAAGGAGCCGACGACGAACACCTGGCGTCCGCCTGACACATACAAACGGACTCCCATCCCCAGGACACTGTCCGCCACTCTGCAACAGATCGCACCCGGTAGTCGATACGCCAGTTACGGGAAGGCCGCGGGGCAACGTGCGGCAGCAGGACCATACGGACTGGGGACTACAGATGAGTGTGTCGATTGATCTTGGCGTTGTTGGCGGAGGCGTTGCGGGTGGCGCACTTGCCTACCGAACAGCTTCGAAAGTTGCTGATGCAGGCTTCACCCAGGTGGTTGCCAAGGGCCTGGGCTCGCAGGTTGGCGGTGCCATCGGCTCGTACGTCATTCCACACATGCCCGACACCATCACTGCGGGCATCGGCGTTGAGGTTGCCGAACGTTTTCATGTTCCAGGTGGCGCCATCGGGGCGGTGATGCGCGACGGCGCAGCCGGTCTGGTTGGCAGCAAGGCAGGGGATGTTCCCCCACTCGTTGCCAAGGGTATCCGCGAGCTCGCCGAGCTGCGGCCAAGCCTTCAGCCCGCCGCGGAGGTCGTGGCCCGGGCTGCAGAGGGCGCACCACGGGCAATGGGCGCGATTGCTGGCGCCGGCGTTGGCGTTGAAGCTGCGCGTCGAGGCCTGGCATTTGCACCGAAGGTGGCACTGTTGGGCGGCGTCGCTGCCGGAGCCCTGATGGGAGCCGCGTTCCTCAACCAGCACCTCGTGATCGGCGACTGATGACGATGACCACGATCTCTCCACACGTCAAGTCGATTGCCTCGTGGGGGCTTCCTGCGGTGGCTGGAATTGCATTGATGACGGCCGGCCTCGAGCAGGTGACGAACGAACCCAAGCACGAGCCCGGCGGATCGTTCTCAGATCTTGCAAAGTGGGAACTTGCATTGGGCATTGGGACCGCAGCAACTGGTGTCGTCGCTGCCATGTCAGCACTGGGATACCTGCACTATCGCGGCCCCATGGCAGAGCAGACGCTGACCAGCACACGGCTCGCTGCCGCGGCATTTGGCACGGCCGGCGGACTGTTGACCGGCCGGGTGCTGAACCAGGGGCTGATCAGCACCCCCAGCGTTCGTGTCGAGGCCGGAGACGCTGCACCGTAGTCGCACACGGCGGAATGCTCCGCCGGCACCTACAGCACCGTATCGAGCGGAACTCGCAGCGAATCGATCGAGGTAGCTCGACCGTTTGACGGATCCAGATCCACAACGACAGCCTCGAGCTGAATGCCACCCTCTGCTGTTTCGAAGCGAGCGCCGACGCCTGTGGTCATGCGCTTGAGAATGATCTCCGAACGAACGCCGATCACTGAGTCGTGCGGACCGGTCATGCCGACATCGGTGATATATGCCGTGTGCCCCGCAAGGATGCGCGCGTCACTGGTCTGAACGTGCGTGTGCGTCCCGACAACCAGTGAGACCCGCCCCGCCAGCAGAACGCCCATCGCAACCTTTTCACTGGTCGCCTCGGCGTGCATGTCGACCACGATGATCGGCGTCCGCGCGTGCGCCTCCTCGACAAGTGCCTCGACCATCTCAAAGGGCGATACCGCATTGTCCAGGTACAACGACCCCAGCAGATTGATCACCGCGATCTCGTGACTGCCGTCGGGAGATGGCAGATACATCAGCCCATGCCCGGGAGCTCGCCGCGGCAGGTTCGCCGGTCGCACGATCCGATCAGTCGTATTGAGCAGGCTGAAGATGTCGCGCTGACGCAGCGCGTGATTGCCGAGCGTGATTCCATCGACATCGGCCGACAGCAACTCACCTGCATGGCGCTCGCCGAGACCGATTCCGTTGGTGGCGTTTTCGCCATTGACGATTACGACATCCAGCTGATGCTGTTCCCGCAGTGCCGGAATCAGTTGCCGGACCGCTCGACGGCCAGGGGTCCCGACAACATCACCCACGAACATGATCCGCATCGGGCCGCTCAACCTCCGGGCAGCACGTCGGGCGTGCGGTGCCGGACATACATCGTCACACCGGATCCATCATCGTGCGTGTAGTGGGCCAATGGGTGGCGAACACCCGGGCCCGGCTTGGCAACAGCGCCCAGCAATGTCGTTCGCTGCGCAACGCCATCACCGATTGACAGCGTGTCGGCAACTGAAATCCCCCGCACGACAACGACCGTCTCAGGATCGCCCGGGGGCTGAATCTCGACTGCCTGCGAACGAACGGATCCGTCGACCACGTGATCGGCAATTGCGACGACGGACCCAGAAACCGGCGCATAGACCTGCGCACCCTCGGGCGCGCCAACGTGAACGATGTTGGGCTCGCTGGACGACGTCAACATCACGTACCGCAGCGATGACGGCTGCATCGTCGCGAAGAACCGCCGCAGCATTCGCTCAGCCACGGATACGTTGGCACGCGATCCTTCCGGTGTCAGCGGCATGACATTTGTTGCGGGACTTCGGTCATAGCCGATTCCGGTAACCACCCGCCGCTTGATGGGAAGCTGCAGACGAAGCTCCGGGCCGATGTCGTCTGGCTTTACCAGCGTCAGCGTCAATGGCGCCGGCTGTCCAGATGCAGCAACGGACACGGTGATACGCGACGGTTCGGGTATCGAGACAACCTCGCGTCCCAGCTGAGCAACGGCCCAGACCAGCGCACCGCACGCAAGTAGTACCGCCACCAGCAACACTGCTGCCCTGCGGATCGACCGCCGTCGATGCGCTGCCTCGGACAGCGATGGGCCGCGGGCTACGAGCGGCGACCTGACCGGCCGATACGACGGCAACGGCTGCGCCGAGCGTACGCGTCGCGATGCGGCGCTCCGCTCGTGTGCGGAAGAATGATCGGGGATCCGGGACGACATTGAACAGGGATTCTAGGCGGCCGAGGCCATCTCCCACCGCAGCAGCGGTCGCACGTGACCTCGACGGCCAGCGGCCTGGCCGTTTCTCACACCCGCGGGCGCGACAGGTAGCATGCCGGTGTGGCTCCCAGAGGATCAGACGACAGCACTGACAAGCCCGCGCGCCGAGACGCCGCGGATGCTGACGAATCCTGGGATCCCATGGTCACCGGTGCGGATCTCGGCGCGGCAGAATCCGGCGAACAGGACGCCGCTGGCGATTCGGCGATTGACCAGTCGGACGAAGCTGATGAGGCGTCCGAAGAAGCCGCCGAGCGAACACGTAGCCGCGTAGAAATCCCACCATGGGTGCAACTCGTCGGACTGCCACTGATGGTGCTGTTTGCATGGGTATTCGCCCGGGCGGCCAGCCACGCAATCGTTGTCTTTGTCATCGCCACACTGATCTCGCTGCTACTGAATCCGGTGGTTCGAGGATTGTCCC
>CAYNNW010000178.1:0-5503 GCA_964398435.1 uncultured Gaiellales bacterium
CGGTTTCGGGCCATCTGGGCCGAAATGCAGATCGGCGGGAATGCGCAGTGCGAGCTCGACGATGCGATAGTCGAGCAGTGGCGTGCGCGACTCGATCGATGCGGCCATCGAGGTGCGGTCCTCGACATGAAGCAGTGCGGGCAGATAGTGCGCAAGATCCCAGGCGAGCAGGTCGCCAACACTGCCCATCGACAGCGGAGCGCGACGCACGTTCTCGCGGAATTCAGGATCGACGCTTGCCAGGAACGAGGGAGCCAGGTCGCGGTCCGACACGCGCGTCGCAGTTCGTCGCACCCGCCGCCACTCGCGAGCCGCGAGCATTGAAAGGGTGGCTGCTGCACGCGCTCGGGACAGTGGCCCACCGGCCCGCAGCCTGCCTTTGGGGTGCAGCGCACGATGCCGCAGATAGCCGCCGAACATCTCATCCCCGCCCTGGCCTCCCAAAACGACCGGGAATCCGTGCGTGCGGGCGAGGTCGCAGACCATCAGCTGTGGAAACGCACCCGGGCCCGCAATGGGCTCATCCATGTGCCACAGCAGCCGGGCGAACTGGGCGGCAAGCTCCTCAACGCCAATCTCAACCTCGTGCATCTGAATGCCGCTCGCCAGTGCAACCTGGCGGGCGAAGTGGCGCTCATCGCTTGCCGGATCGTCGGGGAAGGCGCCCGTGAATGCGTGAACGTTGCTTCCACCGTGGCGGGCGGCGGCGGCCACGATCGCGCTGGAGTCCAGGCCGCCCGACAGGTGTGCACCGACGGGAACATCACTGCGAAGTCGCAGTCGGACGGCATCATCAAGCAGGTATGCAACCTGATCAACCCACTCGTCGAGCGTCGTCTGGGTGTCAACGGTGGTGTCAGGCGTCCACCACCGCCACGTCGTCACGCGGCCGTCGGCGCTGACCTCAAGTGCGTGCCCCGGTTGCAGCTGCTCGACGCCGGCGTGAAAGCTGCGGCCGTCGGTGGTGATGCCTCGTGCAAGAAATTCGTAGACCGCTTCAGGGTCGGCCTCTCCAGCACACATGCCGCCCGCCACTAATGCCTTCGCCTCGGAGGCAAAGGCAAATGTGGATCCGTTGCGGGTGAAGCAGAAAGGTTTGACGCCAATGCGGTCACGGGCCGCAAATAGGCGTCGCTCCTCGGAATCCCAGATCGCGAATGCAAACATTCCGTTGAATCGATCGAGACAGGTTGCCCCCCACTCGACATATGCCGCGATCAGCACTTCTGTGTCGGATCCGGAGCGGAATTGGTGACCGAGCGCTTCCAGTTCGGCACGTAATTCAACGAAGTTGTAGACCTCACCGTTGTAGGTAATCGTGTATCGCCCGCTGGGATCCTGCATCGGCTGGGCACCGGCGTCCGACGTATCGAGAATTGCCAGTCGTCGATGTCCGAGGGCGACGCCATCGTCAACCCAGATCCCGTCTCCATCTGGCCCGCGATGACGCTGAACATCGAGCATCCGGGCGAGCTGTGACGACCACGATGATCCGTGGCGCTGAGCGTTGATGATGCCTGCGATTCCGCACATTGTCGCGGGATGTATCGGCAGTGTACGGATGCCGCTGAAGCGTTGTGAAGCGATCTGTATGCGCTGTTCATTCGCATGCGTGTACAGGTCGTCAAGATAACCTGACGATGTGCCGATACGTTCTATGGTGGATGCGGCTGAGACATCGTGGTATGAACGGCCGTTTGCTCGCGCGCGGGTGCGGGAAGCCCCCGCAGAGATGACTTCCACCACGCCCTCCGCGCACCGCGCGCCCGCCATCTATCCGCGGTCGCTCTCGACCGTGCTGAGCGCTGCACTCGTCGCAATGCTGCTGCTGGTCGGCGCTGCTCCGGCAACCGCGGCGACCGAGGGATCGCTGTCACAGACCCGCGGCAATTCAGCCTGCGCCAACGGCGGAAACGCCTACGTCACGCTGTGCTCCACGATTGATGGACTGCACGCTCCGCGGTCAGTCGTCATGAGTTCCGACGATCGCTTCGCCTACGTCGCAAACTTCAATTCGGATGCGGTCACCATCGTTGATGTCGATGTGACCGGCGGTGAGCTCGGGCAGATTGATGGGATCGACGGCTGCATCAGCGAAGACGGCGGTGATGGCCTCGGCCACGCCGGACGATGCACCGATGGCCGCGAACTCGACGGTGCGACCGACGTGCTGCTCAGCTCAGACGGCAATCAGGTCTATGTGCTCGGCTATAACAGCAACTCGATCACCGTTTTTGACGTGGATGGCGTGTCGGGCGCACTAACGCAGAAGGCCGGTACCGACGGCTGTGTCACCGATGGCGGCAGCGGAGGAGCCTGTACAGCGGCCGTCAATCTGACGAACCCGGTGGACATGGAGTTCAGTCCCGACGGCAAGAACCTGTACGTTGTATCGGGTACCGACGGCATCACGGTGTTCGACCGAAGTCTGATTGACGGAACGCTGACCCAGAAGGCGGGTACCGATGGATGCCTGAGCGAGGACGGCAGCGGCGGAGCATGTACGGACGTGCTGGCTGTTGTGGGGGCCACCGATATTGACGTCAGCGCTGACGGAGCGTCGCTGTACGTGGCCGCCGATCCCGGCACCTGGGGCATATCGGTGTTCGATCGCAACGGAGCGACGGGAACGCTGGCACAGAAGGCGGGACTCGACGGATGTCTGACCGCATCTGGGACCGGCGGACTCTGCACTACCTACAACGGGTTTGGATCAGCGTATTCGGTACAGGTGTCACCTGACAATGACCACGTCTATGTCGCCGGCTGGGACTCGGTAGCGGCATTTGCGCGTACCGCCGGGACGGGCGAGCTCACACCGCTTGCCGGCACGGCGAAGTGCGTTTCCGACGACGGCGAAGATGCGGCAAACGTGCCCGGAACGTGTAATGACGGACACGACCTGGCTGGTGTGTCAGTACTGAGCATGTCGCCCGACGGCGAGAACGTGTACGTCGCAGTGAAAGGTCCGGCCGGGCTTGGACCGTACAACTGGATTGAACTTGACCGCAATGCAGCTACCGGCGAGCTGACCCAGGATGCCGGTGCGTCATCATGCATCGGCTCTGTGGTCGACCAACCGACCTGTGGCGTTGGGGGAATAGTGGGCGGTGGCCCTCTGGACATTGCCTACAGCTCGGGCGGCGACCGGGCCTTGGTTGCCGAGCCGTCCGCCAATGGACTCTCAATGATGAGCCGCAGTGCGAGTGGCCAGCTGGCAACAATGAACACGCGCGGCGACTGTACCGTCTGGACCAACTACATCAATCGCTGCGCTCCGACGACATCGCTGGCTGGCAACGCCGTCTTCAGCCCGGACGGTGAGAACATCTACGCCGTCGGCGGCCTCTACGGTCACTCGCTGGAGGTCATGGACCGAAATCCAACCACGGGCGCCGTCACGCCGCGGGCCGGTCTGTCGGGCGGCTGCTTCAGCACGGACGGCTCGCAACTTGGGTACGCGGGCGGCGCACCGGTGTGCACTGTTGTTGCTGACATCGGGGGATCACATACGGTGGCGATCAGCCCTGACGGCAAGAATGTCTACACGACCGATACCAACAACAAGAGAATCATTCCCTTCTCGCGGAACGTCAGCACCGGCGACTTGACACCGATGGCGTCGGTCACGGATCCGACGCTCGAAAATGCGTACAGCATTGTCGTGAGCCCGGATGGCAAGCAGGTCTATTCGGCCGCTACTGCAGACGGTTGTGGCGGGATCTGCGACGGCGCCGTCACCATTTTCGATCGAAACCAATCGACGGGCCAGCTCACTCGTCGGGCGGGCATCGGCGGGTGCTTTACAGACGACGGCAGCGACCACAATGGCACGCCAGGGACATGCACGAACGCCCGCGGACTGCGCTACAGCAACACACTGGAGTTGAGTGCCGACGGTGCCACACTGTACGTAGGCAACATGATGGCAGGTGGAATTACCGTGTTCCATCGCAATGCTGTGTCCGGCGCCCTGACCCAGGACGCTGGAACATCTGCCTGCTACACGAACGACGGTACCGACACGGGAAGTGGCGGCACTGCCGGCGAGTGCCTCAGCCTTGCGGGGCACATCGATGACGCGATAGCCGGTAAGCCGGAACTCAGCCCCGACGGCAGATTCCTCTACCTACCGAAGGCTGTCAACTTTGGCACACCAGGAGGAGGTATCCAACGATTCTCACGTAACACCACCACAGGTGTCTTGACTGTGTTGAGCGGCACGACCGGGTGCTACGCCACTGACGGACACGGAGGTGATTGTACGACCGTACCGGAGCTGGGAACCGGTGGGCATGCAGTGCTGGCAATCGATTCAGCCGGCACACAGTTGTATGCAAGTGACTTCAATGGCGGCGGAATTGCAGCCTTTGATCGCTCCAGATCAACGGGCAGATTGACGATCAAGTCCGGGACGGAAGCATGTTTCACGGCTGAACGAAGAAGCGCATGCCAGCAAAATGCAATCGGAAACTCGCTATCGAATTACGTCGGCATACCAATCAGTCCAGACGACCGATTCTTGCTGATAGGCGGGTATCAGCTGACCTGGTATGAGCGCGCACTGGGCGAAGTTGATTCGTCTACGTCATCGATCGGATTTGGTGACTGGGATATTGATGATGGCCGGACGGGCGCTCGCTCGATAACGCTGACTAACTCCGGTAATGCCGATGTACGGTTTACGGATGTCAGCATCACCGGTGCTGACGCGGACGCCTTTGTGGTCACGAGCCAGAGCAGCTGCACGGGCAGCGCGCTCGCACCAGCAGGCAGTTGCACGGTGCAGGTTCGATTCGACCCCGCATCATCCGGCGCGGCCGAGGCAGAATTGACGATCTCCAACAGCACCGCAGCAGGCGAAACAGCCGTTGCCCTATCGGGCACGGGCACGGAAACGGTTCCCGACGTGGATCTGACGCTCGAAACCGACCTGACCACCGATGCGAACAATAACGATGGCGTCGTCCCTGCCTCCGCAGATGACGCGCTGGAGCTCTCGGTTGGCGGCAGCGATGGCCCGATCAGGGTTGACGCCACCGTTGGCGGAGTACGGATTCCAGTTTCGGTCAGCGGTACGGGGACGGGGCGCACGGCAATCGTTCGGATCAGCGGTGTCAGCGAGGGCTGGCGAACGCTGGTTGTTCGGGTTACAGACGTAACGACCAGCTCGGTTGCGACGTATCGAAAGCGGATTCTGATCGACCGGACCGCACCGCGGACACGGCGCGTCGGCGCACTGGTGATTCCACGCGGTACCAGCAAGCTTCGCGTGCTCGATTCGTTGTCTGGACCGCGAGGCCGTCGCAAGTACAAGATCCGCAGGCTGCCGCTCGGTCGAAGCCGCGTGATGGTAACCGTGCGTGACCGAGCGGGGAACAAGGCCCGACGCAGCACTGTGGTCTGGCGACGAATCAGCCTGGCCACCCCCGCCAACAACGCGGATCTTCGATTGCCGACACGCGCAAAGGATCGCTTCACACCCACACAGGACGTCCTCAGT
>CAYNNW010000179.1:0-3591 GCA_964398435.1 uncultured Gaiellales bacterium
CCAGCTGTTTCGGTTGTCAAACAGAACTCTGTTTGTGCCGGTTCCGCCCTCGATTCGAATCCAGGCAGAGTAGGTGAACACGGACGGATTCAGCTGAGACGTGTACGACCTGCTTGCCCGGTCGTTTGTGGCATCGAAGTCGAACGCCTGGGATCGGTCGAAGACGCCGCCCTCTGCACCCTGGGTAGCAGCGTTGACCCAGGTCATGTCGTAGCCGCCGACGGAGTCGCGGAACGTGGTCCCCGACAGTTCATCCATTGGCCAGTGCGCCACTGCACCTGATCGCTGACCCAGTTGATCGTACGATTGCGCGGCGTAACTTGCGCCGCTCGTATCGGTAGCCGTGTGCCACGTGTACGTCGACGTATTGCCGAGTGCGTTTGTGACGGTCGTGGTGCCTCGAAGGGGGTCGGGAGCGAGACTGCTCGCTGAATCGGTTTGATACTCGAATGTCGTCGACGCGAACACAGGATTGCTGCTGTTGGCGCGGTCCGACATCCGCGTCACTCGCGGCAGGCCCTCGTAGTCTGGAGTCGCATATGCGAAGGACGTAATGGCCCCCCTGGGATCGGACACTCCCGTAATCCGACGCGACTCATTCTCGAGGTGGGTTGCAGCGTTGTCTGTTCCGTAGCCGAACGTAGTTGTCCGCTCGACCGATGTGCCATCGGCCTCCGAGATCGAGACGAGCGTTGGCACCTTGCCCGAGGCGATCGTGTCCGCCCCCGTGTAGGCGAATGCCGTGATTCCGTTTGAACCCGCGTGATCGGTAATCGAGGCCAACCGGCCCAGCAGGTTTTCCTGGCCCGACGTTACGGTGTTCATGTACGCGAATGTGACGTCGCGGCCCCCCTGGTCAGTGATCTTCTGCAACCGGTGGCGCTTGCTGGTGCCACTGGGGGGATTCGTGTAATTCGCGCAGTCGGCGATGCCCGGAACAGTGATTGCACGGGTTGTGTCGTGCACAGCAATGCACTCGTACACCATTGTCAGCTGATTTCCAGATCGGTCTTTCGCCGCCAGCAATCGACCGTCCTTGGCGGGCAGGTCGTTTGCATCGTAATCCGCGTAATACATCGATACACGATCGGGGCGGGTTGCAGCCCACTTGGCATTGGTGACAGATGGGCTCGATTCGCCCTGGGCGGACCAATCGCGGACGTAGAGGAATGTACCGGCAGGGGCATCGAACACATTGCCGTTTTTCGCGAAACTGAGCAGCGTGCCATCCGCATCCCTCAATTGCAGCGTATTGCCCGAGATCTGAATCGGAGAGAGGCCGACACCGAGATTCGTAATGCCGGCTGACCAGTTCGGGCCGACCAGACCTGCGAGTGCAATGTCGTTCGAATCCGAAACGAGCGCCTGGGAGTTGTAGTTCAGCGCGATATTGGTATCGAGCCCGATCCCTGGGTTGTCGATGAGGGGCTTTGTGATCGTGAGATTGCCGCCAGCGACGTTGACATGTGCCGTTGCTCCGGCGCCAAGCGATTCGTCAACGGATTGCCAGTAGGCCTCGAGGCCCAGGCGCGGGGTTGATGGAGTGGGGGAGGCGGTGGCGCCTGCAGTGTCGGAAACGCTGACCGCGCCACCAGATGATGCACCAATCGTTGTACACGACTGTCCAATTGATTGAACACGCCATTCGTAATTGGTTCCTGTGAGTGGGCCAGGATCGCTGATGGCTGTTGCCGACGCTGGCACACGTGCGATATCAGTGAACGAGCCAGATGGTGTATCCCGGCGCTGGACGATGTAGCCGGCGGGTTGTGTGGTTGCTGCTGTCCACCAGACCTGGGCACCAGACCCGACGAACTTGTGCTTGGCACCTGTCGGCTGCGTGAGCGACGCCGAATCACGGCACACATCAACCGGGATGCTGCGGCCGGTATTCGCAGTGCCGGTCGCGGCATCCACGGCCACCGCGCGGACTGCAAAGAGGCCGTCGGATGGCAGGTCTGCAGCGAGTTCATACTTGCCTGTGCCGGCGTTGTAGGTGCCTGTTCCCAACGAGGTCCATGACGATGCACCCATCAAGCGCCGCTCGAACGTGACCGAAGAAACGCCCGATCCAGCATCCGTTACGGTCGCAGCATATGTGTCGTTGCCCGAGGATCGCTTGCTGAAGCCGTCGGCGGGGCTGTTGACCGTGGCCGTTGGTGCCGTGCGATCTATCGAGAAGTTCCACGTCGACGAGGCCGTCGATGGATTTCCTGCACGATCGACGCTTCGTACCTGCCAATAGTACGTTGAGGCGACTCCGACCGAGACGGAGATGCTGGTGGTGTCTGTCCGTTCCCACGGAGCCCCTGACAGGTCACTGCTGGTACCGACCCGGACCTCATAGTGACTAATGCCACTGTTGACGTCGTTGTGATTTGGATCGCTTGCGGCAGCCCAGCTCAGCGTTACTGCCAGGCTGGATGCGCCGATATTGGACGCTCCAGAGGTTGGCGAGGGAGTAGTCGGCGTATCGGGCGCCTGCACGTCGTACACGAATCGATTGCCGCCAGTGGCAGGCAACGTGGATCCCGCATTGCCTGCCACATCGACAGCGCGAACCTTCCAGTACCACGCTGTTGCACCCCTGGCATCGATCATGAAGCTTGCGGTTGACGATGTGGTGGGCACCCACACAGCCCCCGCGAACGAGCTGTCGGTCGAGACCATGACCTCATAGTGGTCGATGCCCGAGGCGGTGCCGGCCTGGCTCTGATACAGCGGGTCAGTGGCAGCGCCCCAGGCAAGCGTAATGATGCCATTCGTGCCAACCGTGTCATATTCAGTTCCGCCAGCTGGATCATCAGCCGGTGAAAGCCCGGTCGTTGTCGGCGCGTTCGGGCCCACACTGTCGAAGTAGTACGTACCAGCCGTCTCAACACCGCCGCTGTCGCTGCTCTTACGGGTTGAGAAGTCATATGCGCGAACCTTGTAGGAGTTTGCGCCCTGGTTGGAGTTTGACGTGGTGAGCGTCAGCGGCAGCTTCCCGATTGCCGGGTCGGAGCCGCAGGGGCGAAGAGCCAGATTGTTCGGCTCACAAATGATCTTTGTACTCGTCTCAACGAGCGGTGTGACAACGGATACCTTTTCGATACCGACACCCACGCGCGACGTTCCATCGTCGATGTCGTCCACGTCGTACTGCACGTTGACAAGACTGTTGTTGTTGTACCAGCCGGTCAGGCCTACTGGGGCCGCTGAATCCGGTGCGTCCTGGTCGTAGAGCACGACTTCCATGGCATCAGTTACGTTCTGCAGATTGCAGCGGTTCGCATAGCTCGAGCCACCGCCATGTGAGCCAGACGTTCCTTTGTACTGCTGGAATCCTGCCCACGTATATCGACCGCCACCGCCATCCGTATATGTAATGGTATTTGTGAAGTTCGACGTTATGGACGTCCACCCCGACGTGTCATACGCACCGCCGTCATATCCGCGTATTCGGCACCAGAAGTGGTCTCCGGTCGTGGTGGTGTTCTTGCCCTTCATCGTGAGGGCATTCATGACCAGCCCCGTGCTTGGCAGGATCCGGTAGATCACTGTTTCACCGCTACCAACGGTAACGTTGCGCGCGCCGGCAAATACCCCCCA
>CAYNNW010000179.1:3601-5495 GCA_964398435.1 uncultured Gaiellales bacterium
CGGGGCCAGCGTAGAACGAGTCATTCGTGTCGGATGACTCCGACCACTCGTTGACCTGGGTCGAGTTTCGAACGGCGCAGGCATTTGGCGGGTTCGTGCCAGCTGTGTCAGGACAGAAGAACTTGGAAACTACGCCCGCAGATGCTGGAGTTCCGAAATAGGGATCCACAACGATTCGTTCACCAATTGCACCCCATGCCACGGGGTCAACGGTTACCGAGAACGATGAGCCGTCGGCGCTAAGCACCGGATTCACATGGATCGTATTGCCTGACGCCGTATATGCCTCGTCGGCATCGATGGTGAGCAGCGTCGCACCACCGACTCGCCGAATCACGATACTGCTGTTCGCCTTGAGCACTTCGGTGCCGGCGGGAGCGTCGATTTCGTAGGTCAGTGTGCGGGAACCAAACCCAAGTGCTGCCGGGTCCAGTGCCACAAATGACTCGGCTTGACTGGCCCCGACAGAGAACCACTCGTCGGCAACGCCACCAAGAATGCCTTGATGCAGTGCTTGCGTACCGGCTGACGCTACAGCGTGGTCATTCCCGCGGCCGGCGAGTCGAATTCGAACAACACCTGAGTCGCGATAGTGGAATGACAACCATCCGTCGGAGCTTGGCCCCTCCAGGGCAACGGGGACGACACGCCCCCACGAATCGCCCGGCGTCGGCTCATCGACCAATGCGGTGTCATTTGTAACGCGCACACCGTCAGTTCCGAGGGACGACGTCGCAGCGTCCATCGTTCCGATATCAGCGTCCGTCTCGGCTGCGGCAGCATCAACCGCAGGGAATGCGGTCTGCAGGGCTTCCACTTCCGGCGCGCCGTCCAGCAATACCGAACCCGGCGCTGTCCCGGCATGCATGAGCAGCAAGATCATTGCGCTCGCAATCACCGCACAAGCGGCGCACGATCGGGTGAAAATGGAAGTGTGCAGTGACGTACTCATGCTCGATGTCTATCACGGAGAATTTGGTGACCCAAAAGTGAGTGATGACTCACCTTTTTGGGATATGGCGAGAATCTATATCTAGAGCCATATAGAAATATGACGGCCAACCGATGGCCTGGGATTGACAGGAAAGCGGCGATGATCCTGGCCTGGTGAATGAGGCGTGTCGGGTCCGGGCGGCGTGTGCGAGTGCACACGAGCGCTGGTTCGCCGCACATGCCCGCGCCCGGGCGTAACGCGAGCTCAACGCGCTTCCGCGAGTGAAGGAGCGCCGCATTGGCTCTACAGTTCCTGAATTTCAATGCAAGATAATCACGGTTATCTCACACGCAAAGGGGCCGAACGGGGACCACACGCGGGTTCACGGAATGCGGCTCTTATTTCGCCGGATATGTCACCGGCGTCCGGATAGGGCATGCATCTATCCCAGGGGCGCGACGGGCCACGAAGCGTTGCCGTTCAAGGCACGACTTGAGGCGCTGCCATCGGCACGCCGCGTCGCGGGACATATCGTGCTCGTTGATCATGAGTCTCGTTGCCCCGACGTCGCCCCACGCACTTGGACGAGTGCCCGATTCAGCCTCCAGGCCTCGCGTGCAGATTGCCGTACATCCGTCGATACCTCCAGCCGAGGCCGCACGGGTATCACAGTCGGTCAGCGAGGCAGCCCGGGCGGTCGATACGTACTTTCGGGACGTCCTCGGTCGTGATGGCTGGGATGAACATGGGGCACCCATTCGAATTCTGGTGTCGCCCGGCGGTGTGGTGCCCGTGCGTTGGACCGGCCAGTTCGTGGAAGCGTCGTCATCGACCGATTGGCAGGGGCGCACATTCGGCTCACTTGCCACCGCCCCGGATGTTTTGGCACACGAAGTTGCACACGCCGTGCTCGGGAACGAGTGGTACAACCCGTACAAGGGGCGTCGCGAGGATTTTTCG
>CAYNNW010000180.1:0-5490 GCA_964398435.1 uncultured Gaiellales bacterium
ACGGTGAGTGCGACAAGTACCGCAACGGCCAGTCCGTGCACGATCACCGTCGGCGTAGTCGTGCCCGTTATCCAGACACCGGCCAGCAGCCACAGGGCTGAGGCGACGGCGACAAGCGTTGTGCGTAGAAAGTGCGGTTGGCGGTCGTCGTCCATCTGAGCGAGGATATACGCAGCGCAGGCGTAAACGATGGGCTGAACATGGGCAATCAAGAAGAAACCGGTGCAGCGCGTGAGAATCCAGAAGCTCTCGCTGAAAAGCCGG
The DNA here is from genome assembly GCA_964398435.1 of uncultured Gaiellales bacterium. GTDB lineage: Bacteria > Actinomycetota > Thermoleophilia > Gaiellales > SKUG01 > CAYNNW01. The sequence continues at coordinate 265 of CAYNNW010000180.1, forward strand.
TGGGAACGTCTTTTCGCATGCGGCCTGCGAGTCGATCCGGCCGATGGGCCGGACGATTCCTGATCGGTGCCGCCGGGATCTGGATTGCGGCCAGCGTACTGTCTGCGTTGTTTGGCCGCAGTTCAGGCGGCCTGTCGGAGGATGTGCTGCGGATTACAGGGCCGCTGATTGGTGTTGCCTTTGTCGGCAGCGGCATCGGAGCGCTTGCCACGTCGGTACATGCCATCGTTGCCCATCGCGAGCGAAGCTGGGTTGTCTGGCTCGGTCTGCTGATCGGAGCCTGGTCAATGGTCTTCCTGCTCGGCGAACTGTTTCTGCCGCACTAGGCAATCTGTTCTCGACGGCGTGTCTCTTCGTCGAAGGCCGGCGGATCGATGTTCTTTCCGGTGGCAATGCAGACAGTGTGCCCAGAGTTCTGATCCGCACCGTGCGGTGTTCGTAGAGCAGCGGCGACGGCAGCCGCGCCAGCGCCCTCGAGCCGAACTCCGGCACTGTGTTCGATCCTGCGCATCGCGTCGCGCACCTCGTCCAGCGTGACGACAACAACCTCGTCGACCAGCCCGCACGCCAGTGGCCACATCGCCTCCAGCACGCTCGACGACCCAATCCCGTCGACGAACGAGTGTTCGTGGGGAACCAGAACAGGACGTCCCGCACGTAACGACGATCGTAGGGGAGTGGCTGTCTCAACTTCGACGGCAACGACGCGTACCTTGGCATCGATTCTGCGCAATGCAAGTGCTGAACCGCATGTGAGTCCCCCGCCGCCCCACGGCGTCATGAGTGTCGCAGTTGTTGGCAGGTGCGATATGACTTCCTCGGCGATCTCGCCGTTGCCTGCAAGCATGTCGTCGCTGGCAACTGAGTGGAGGAAGGCGCCATCAACATTCGGATGGGCTTCGGATACCACCGCCTGCCAGCACTGATCGAATGGCACCGGGACCAGCGTGGCGCCGTATTCCCGAATTCGTTGCGCCTTGCATTCGGGAATGTGATCGGGAACCACGACGGTACAGGGCACGTCATGCAGTCGGGCGGCATAGGCGAGTGCGCTCCCGGTATTGCCCGCGCTGGCCGTCCAGACGGATTTGAGCACGCCCTCACGCTTGATGCGTGAAACGAAACGCAGTGCGCCCCGAATCTTGAATGACCCTGTGGGCTGCAACGCTTCAAGCTTGACGTGCACTGTTCGGCCATCATCTGCCGTGAGCGGCAGAAGTTCCGGCACGATTGAAGCGTGCAATGCGGCGCTCATCGCGCACCGCGTACCGCGGGGGTCAAGGCGATGATGGCCTCAACCTCAACGGGCATTCCGGCCGGAAGGGAAACAACACCGACAGCAGATCGCGCGCAGAGCCCTCGCTCGCGTCCAAAGATCCGAATGATCTCGTCCGAGAACCCATTCAGCACCGTTGGCTGATCGGCAAAATCGGCGGTTGATCGAACGTAGCCACGCACGCTGAGCCAGCGATCGACCACGTCGAGGGTGCCAAACTCGTCAATGATGCGCCGGGCTGCATACTGTGCAGTAGTCCGAGCAAGGTTGATGCCGTCTGCAACCGACAGATCAAGCCCGACCGTACCGCGCTCGCCAACCGGTCCAATGCCTGACAGGTACGCGGTGCTGCCGTAGACACACAGCGGTTGCATCTGAGCACTGAATGGCGGTCGTGGAACTGGAGGAGCGTCCACGTCGGTGGGATCAGTGGAGTTCATTGGACCGTTCCGTCTCTGCGAGTGGCAACGAACGTCCCAACGTGGCGCGGGCCGCCTGAGTCGACGAAGAAGAAATCTCCATGGATCGATGGAGCATCAGCCAGGTTGAGATTGCCGGCTGCGAGGTCTGCCTGCCCAACCACGCGACAGCGCACGACGTCAACGCCCTGCTGCGCATCAAATTCGAACGAGACGCTGCCATCTGCGCCTAACCGTGCTGCTTCGATTGGCGCATTGAACACTCCCGTTTCTCCGTATCTTCCCGAGAACGTGCCGGTGCCGTCGGATCCTTGGATGACCAATTCGTCGTGGAACAGCTTGTTGGGTGCTGACGTGAACATCAGGTCGAACGCATATGCAACGGGCAATGGGGGCGCTGCCCGTGGTACAGGCAGGTGTGGTGGATGGGCAAGCATCGGAACTCCCTGGTTGGTGGACTGGGAGAAATACTGCACGCCACAACTGCATGCTGACAATGCATAACGAGATATACTCATATGCTATATGAGCATTAGTCAGTATCGTAGTCTGTGCGCCGTGGCGAGCACTGGAAGCATGTCGGGGGCGGCAACCCTGCTCGGCGTTACACAGCCGGTGGTCTCGCGTTCTGTTCGTGCGCTCGAGGAGCAGGCGGGCGAGGCCCTGGTTGAGCCGCACGGTCGGGGCATACGGCTGACGCAGCGAGGTGTCAGGCTTGCCGAGCGGGCGGCCCGTGTGCTGGACGCCTACGACACGATTCTCACGGCACAGAGTGATGGAGCGAGCGAGCTTCGGCTGGCCTCCTACGAACCATTCTCAACATGGGCCATTCCGCGAATCATCGCATCGGCGCAAGTGATGCAGACGCTGTGTCTTGAGGCCGTGCCCGGGGAGATTGAGCGGTTGATCTCGGACGGGCGTGTTGACCTTGGCTTCACTACCTCCCCGGTACGGACAGCGGGGGTTGAGCACAGGCAGATCGCCACGATTCGGTCGGCGATCGTAGGGAACAGGTCAGCGGCCGAGCAGTTCCGGGGACAGAAGGTCAGTGACCTGCCGTTCGTCGCGCCGGTAGCCAGTGGCGAGGCGCGTGCGACGGGCCGGGTGACACTTGATGATTGGCCCGCGAGCGCTCGCCGCACTGTCGTTCACCGCGTGACGATGATGGAAACCGCAATGGAACTCGTGCGAGAGGGAGAAGCGGTGGCATGGCTCCCACGATGGCTGCTTGCCCGGCACAACGAGCTCGTGGCACCTGCACGACAGTTGCAGGTGTTGACCCAATCCAGGCGAGTTCAGACAGCGCCCGTTGCCGTGTTCGCTGCTACTCCGACTGGTCATGCCCACGGTGAATCAGCACGAGCAGTCTCACGGATGGTAGGGATCCTGAGTGAGCGGTCCCGTCCAGCTCGCTGACTCTTACCAGCAGGACCAGCGTGCCTAGAGGCTCTGGAACGACTGGACGATGCCGATGGCGGCAGGGCCGATGATGACGATGAACAGCGCCGGGAAGATGAACAGCACCGTTGGGAAGAGCAGCTTGATTGGCGCCTTCATCGCCTTTTCCTCGGCTGCGAGCTGGCGTCGAACACGCATGTCCTGTGCCTGCACGCGCAGCGTTCGGCCGAGTGATGTACCGAGTTCCTCAGCCTGGATGATCGACCGCGCGAACGAGCCCACTTCCTGGCTCTCGGTGCGAGCAGCCAGGTTGCGCAGTGCTTGACGACGCGTCTCGCCAATCCGAATCTCGCGTGCCATCAGGTCAAACTCGTCAACAAGCGGACCGTGCATCTTCTCGCACACTTTGGCGATCGCCGAGTCGAATCCAAGGCCGGCTTCAACGCTGACGCAGAGGAGGTCGAGCGTGTCGGGCAGCGCACGCCCCATCTCGTCGCGCCGGGCACCGATTCGGCGAGAGAGAAAGAAGTCGGGCCCGATGAATCCGATCGCGGAAAAAACGATTCCGACAAACACCATCGGAAGCTTCTGCAGTACGAGTGCTCCCAGCAGGCCGACGACGATGCCTCCCAGAACCAGACCACCCTTGACCGCGAGGAACGTCTGTGGCTGCAGGCGGATGCCAGCCGACTGCAACCGGCGGGCAACCATCTGCTTGTTCCCGGACGGGCTGAGGCGCATTGCAACGTCGCTGAACTTGTCGAGCATGGGTTCGATGATGCGCTCTCGTGCGCTCTTCTGCATCTCGCGGTCGCGTGCACTGGTGGTGGCGTAGCCTGACGCGCGCCGCAGCTGTGCGTTGGTCTGATGGCTCGAGCCCGAGACATGCTCCAGCACGAGGTACATCGCCCCGCCCATCATCAGAAATGCAATGAAAAGTATCAGCATCGAACAGCCCTACACCTTGATCGCAACAATTTTTCGGCAGGCAAGATATCCCAGCACCATAAACACGCCGGCGGCCATGAGCAGCTTGTGGCCCATGTCCGACGTGAACAGGGGCATCATGAATTCCTGGTTGATGATGTAGAGAATGCCGCCCATGCCGAACGGTAGGGCGAGCAGCACGTACGCACTCATGGTCCCCATCGAGGTCAGCGCCTTGACCTTCTTGCGGAACTGCTGACGGTTTCGAACGGTATCTCCAACCATCTCAAGAATTTCGGAGAGCGAACCGCCAACCGTGCGCTGGATGTTGACGGTTGTCACAGCGAACTCGAAGTCTTCAGAGCCCAGGCGCAATGCCATGTTGTCGAGGGCCTGTTCGATTGGCATGCCCAGGCGTGCCTCGGCAAGCACCCGCTTCAATTCCTCGGACGTTGGGTTGGGAGTCTCCTTGAGCACAGCCGTAATTGACTGGTTGAAGGAGTGGCCCGCTTTCAGCGAAGCAGCAATTGTTGAGAGCACATCGGGAAGCTGATCCTCGAACGCCCTCTTGCGCCTGCTGGCCTTGAACTTGACCCACAGGTACGGCGCCATCCAACCCAGGAACAGCCCGCCCAGCAGGGCGTACCACTGGCCCGAAAATGCCTTGCCGAACAGCAGGCCGACAAGCGTGCCACCGATGCGCAGGTAGAGCAGCTCGACCGGCCGCAGTGGCAGGTTGGCCTGTTCCAGCAGGAAGGCAAAGCGCTTGAACATTCCGCTTGTTCCAAGGAAGCGCTCCGTTGCATCGAACAGTGGCTTCATCGGAGACTGCTTCTTGGACGGACGAGTCGCATCGCTGACCAGATCCGCAGCCGTTCGCTTCTTGGTAAATGGATCGATGCGCTCTTCAAGCGTCATTCGGGTACGACCGGTCAGCGTGTTCCACGTGATGAGGAAGAGGGCGAGCGCGAAGGGGATCGCTGCTATCAGTGCGCCCGTTCCACTCGATGGAAGTGGGACGGCCGGCTTCTCATGATGGACCGGTCGTGGAGGAGTGGGGCGGATGATGTTATCCCCGCTCTTCAGCGCCGGAGTCGAGTACGACTGAACCGTTGCTGCCTCGCCCTTGACCAGCAGCGTGACCTTGACGTCGGTCCCGGCTGGCTGACTGGAGCGATACTCGAGCCAGAAGCCGCGAAGGAGTTG
>CAYNNW010000181.1:0-5488 GCA_964398435.1 uncultured Gaiellales bacterium
ACCGTATCGACCACCATGTCGTGCAATCCCTGGTGCTGCGTCGTTGTTCCAATCGTAATTGCGCTGGCAATTTGCGGAAGTCCCGTCAGGCAGCCACCAATGATCCCGTAGAGCCCGAGTTTCGTGAATGCGCGACCGACGGCGCGCAATCCGCTGATCTCGCTTCCGTCAGACCTGCAGACCCGTATCCCAACAATTCGATGGCCCCAATTCGCATGCCGCGAGCCCGCGATCTGTAGCCAGTCACAACTGAGTTGCAGCAGTGGAGGCAGCAGGAATATTGCGCCGAAGATGGTGAACCAGGCAGTGTCCCGGAGCGTGTTGTTGCCGGCGGTAGGTTCAACAACGATGAAGCCGGCTGGATCGATCACATACATTGCTCCAAGCACAACCCCAACGAGCAGGCCAGACAGGATGAACAGCAGCAGGTTCTGCAACAGCATTGCTCCGAGCCTGCTTCCCCATGACGCAAAGTCAGACGGCTGCCAGGTGGTGCGCTGAACAGGGATGGACTGCCAGGTCTGTGGCGGCGGCGCTGGTGGCATCGTGCTCATGCGCACTGATTCCCTTCACCGCATCGCGCCGAACATTCCGTTATCGAAACGCTCGTTCCCAATTGCTCGATATATCGGCAGGACACAGGTGTCCGAGAGGTCGGGGGGTACCGTTCCCGTGGTACTGGGGAAAATTCTTACAGGTGATGCTGGCGTTCGCGGATTGATTCAGGCTGCGGAGACAACAGCGCTCAAGGTTGAGCGATGGATGACCATCAAAGGGCCGTTGCACGTCCGTGTCTGGGCAGATCGGATGGCCGAACGCGTCGAGGGTGCCCAGGGCGTCCGCGAGCTCGGTCGTCTGATTTCGCCGCGCGGTCGTGGGGGTCTGGACGATGCACTGGCGGCCACACGTCGTTCAGCTGTCTGGGTCGTTGAGAACGGTGCCGACAACACTGCGCGAAACAAGCATCTGATGGCCGAGCTTCGTCTGCAGGGCGCAACCCCTCGCCGAATTGCTCTGGCCGACCTGTCGATGCATCCCAATGGGCAACTTCTGCACAAAGGTACGCCGATTGCGGATCCCGAGGCGATTATCGCCCGTCCAATCGAAGACGCGGATATCGCGATGCTGCGCACGCTCGAACAGCGCGGCGTGTTCATGGTTGACCCACCAGAGGCGCTTCGGATTGCGAATAGCAAAGGTGGCCTTGCGCGCCTGTTTGTCGAGGCTGGAATTCCGCACCCACATAGCTTGATCGTGAGCCCGCGTGAACAGGCATTTGTGCACCCTCAGTTAGTGCACGCTCAACTTCGCGATGACGCCTATGCGGCAGCAGCTGCAATGGACAACCAGGTCGTCGTCAAGACATTCCTTGACAGTGGCAGTCGTGGCGTCGAGCGCGGCTTGAATGCCACAGAGGCGCGCGCGGCAATTGACCGGATGCTCGAGCGCGGCCCACAGCCACTCGTCATCCAGAAGTACTATCCCGAGGGCGCGGGCATCGATCGCAGAGTGCTCGTCATTCGCAATGCAGAAACCGGTGAGCACGAAGTGTTCGGGGCGATGCTGCGCGAGGCAAAGGGTGGCGACTGGCGCGCCAACGGCGGCCCCAAGGGAATGGTCTACACACGCCTGGCGATCGATGGAAGCGATCCAAATCTGTCGCAGGAAGAACTCGAGATCGCCCGCCGAGCAGTTGCGGCATCGGGTGTGGATTACGCTGGCGTTGACATCATGCGGACCCACGATGGTCCGATGGTGATCGAGATCAATCCGACGCCGGGGACGCCGGAGCTGGATATTCCAATGCCGCGCGAGGAGCACGCGCTCAAGCGGCTTGCAGCCTGGGCCATCAACGGCCAGCGCTAGGGTCAGCGCGCGTGAATCGCGCAGAACAGCTCAATGATTGCGGCATTGACCACCGCCGCTGCGTCTCTGGTATCCCCGTCTTCCGCGCGGTGCAGCGCAAGATCAATCAGATCGCGCGTGCGATGGCCCCGCTCGGTAGATGAGTAGGCAAGTGCGGCGCCGGCAACGCGCAGATCCGCGCGGGCGTCACCGCCGGCATTCAGGGTCGTAAAGGCAACGATCAGGTGCGTATAGGCGCGTTCCAGCGCGACCGTGCCGATTGTCGCTGGGGGCAGCGTTCCCATCGGATGCCACAGGCTGTCGCCGGCCCGGGTGTCTCCGTGGCCATCGGTGTCGCAGGCATCGCCGATGATTCTTCGTGCATTCCCACCGAGCATTGCCACGATCGCCTCGTCTGACCAGCCGCAGGTTCGGGCCACCAGAATGGCGGCGGTAATCAGTACCGCCGGCTGTCCGTATGGAGGATCCGAGCCATAGACGATCTGTCGCGGTGCGACGCGAGTCAGCAAAGCCGCAAGGTCGACGGGGCTCCACCAGGACGTGTCGACTACGCAGTTGGGCACGTCGCGCAGCAGTGGCACGAGCTGGGCCAGCTCAAATGCACCAGCATGTGCCAGTACCACCGTGATTCCGGGGTGCGTGCGTGCGTGCTCCAGCCCTGCGAGCGCGGCGCCGGGGGCGTCAACGCCGGTGTGGATGAGAACAATCCCTCCGCGCTCCTCGAGGCGGTCGAGCAGTCGGGTCACGCATGGTGCTCCGGCATCGAATGCATCGGATGCCGGGTGCAGCTTCAGGCCGCGCGCACCTGCCGCCAAACCGGTTTCCATCGTCCGGACTGCATCTTCGGCGTTGGGGTCGACGCGCCAGAGCATGTCGAATCGATCGGGTGTTGCTGCGGCGATGGCGTCGGCCACCACCTGGTTGGCAACTCCGTAGCCCTCAACGGCTTTGAGCGCGAAAACGAGCGCGCTGCCACCGCCAAGTGCATCGAGTTCATCCTGGAGCGTGAGTGCGGACTGCGCCGAGCCGTCGGCATCGCGACCGACATGGCAGTGGATATCAAGAATCTGCCCGCGAGCCCCGACGTCCTCGACCAATTGGCGCGCTCGGGCGATTACCGCCTGCTGGGCGCGATCATCGGATGGCAGCGATGTATTCATCGGTCGGCGAGTCTACCGGCGCCATCTGCGGGAACGACGCGTGCGAGCAATGAAAAGGGGCGGGAAGCGACCGGTGTGGTCGCGACCCGCCCCTCGGCGCATCAATGATCTGTTCGCCGCCATCAGGCAGCGGATCGGTGGCGCTATGCCAGGCGCACGTTCCGTGCCTCTGGGCCCTTGCGGCCTTCACCGATCTCGTAGACCACCTTCATGCCCTCGTCGAGGTTGACGCTATCGCTGACGTTCGAGAAGTGAACGAACACGTCCTTACTTCCGTCTTCCGGCGTAATGAAGCCGTAGCCCTTGTCGCCATTGAAGAACTTAACGGTGCCGTTCGGCATGATGGTGTCTCCTTGTAATCCCGGCCCTCGACCGGTATGCGTGTGTACTGATTCCGGATCGCCCGACTGCCCGGCATCGGTCAGCCCGATACGCGAAGCAGTTGCAAGCAACCCGTTGAGCTGGTCAGGTGTGACCAGTGTTATCGCACAGCCTACCCGTCCGGCCCGACCCGTGCGTCCGGCACGGTGGAGGTAGGTGTCGTCATCCTCCGGCGGGTCGTAGTTGATGACGTGCGATACAGAGTCGATGTCGATACCGCGGGCGAACACATCGGTGGCGACGATGGTGTCGAAGTCGCCGTCGCGAAATGCCGCCAGTTCACGCAGGCGTCGCGGCTGGGTCATGCCGCCGTGGATGGCGGTGCTGCGGACCTTGTGTGCCTTGAGTTTGCGGACCAGGCGGTCAGCTCCCCGCTTGGTGCGCACAAATACAACGGTCTGGTCGCGCGGCTGCTGCAGGAGCCGAACCAGTGTCTCCGTTCGTCCGGCCTGCGTCGTGGGTTCGAAGATGTGTTCGATATCCGGGGTGTTCTCGACGTCGTGCGCGATTCGCACGCGGTGCGGATCGGACGTATGTCGCTCCACCAGCGTATTGACGGCTCCTTCAAGCGTGGCCGAGAACAACATCGTCTGGCGTCGGCGAGGCAGGCTTTTTGCAATCCGTTCCACCTGCGGGGCGAAGCCCATGTCGAGCATGCGATCGGCCTCGTCCAGCACAAAGCACGAGACGTCGGTCAGTCGAACGCTGCCGCGGTCGATCAGATCCTGCAGTCGCCCTGGCGTGGCAACGACCAGCTGCGCACGTCGGCACGCCCGTTCCTGCGCAGCAAGCCCGGCTCCACCGAAGACCGCTGCAAGCTGCACGTGGTGCGCCTGCGCGACGGGGGTGATCTCGTCGATTACCTGAACGGCCAGCTCGCGCGTGGGAACAAGCACGAGACCGCGAATCGTGGATGTTCGCGCCCGCCTGTCGCTTGCAGCAGCCGAGGCCAGGCGCATGACCAGGGGAATGCCAAATGCAAGCGTCTTTCCAGACCCGGTCGGAGCCTGAGCAAGCACGTCGCCGCCGTCGACAGCGAGCGGAATTACCTGCTGTTGAATGGGAAATGGCTCAACGATCTCGCGTTCGGCCAGGGCCGCGGCAATGCGGCGTGAGACGCCGGGCATGCCGGCAAATGTGAGAGTGGTCATGGTGCTTTCCGGTAAGGAGCCATTGCCGCTCAGCGACGCTCCGCGAGTGTGATTGGACCGAGATCGTCCGAACCACTGCGCCCGCTGGCGCGACAAACCGGAGAACTGCAATCCACGGGAAGATGCGGCGATATGCGCATGTTCCGTGCGGGTAGCGTATCACTGCCGACGCCTCGAACGCGCAGCCCGCGGTACGATTGGATGCTTGGACCATGCACATTCGTGTGCGCGCGCGAGGATGGGGCCGAATGGGCAGCAGTCGAGTTCAGTGGAATGACGAGCGACCGCTGCGGGTCGGTGTCGTTGGCAATGGTGCCCGTGATCACGCGCTCTGCTGGGCTTTCTCGCTGTCGCCGCGACAGACCGAGCTCCACGCACTTCCAGGGAACGAGTCGATGGCACAGCTGGCAACGTGCCACCCGTCGGTCGTCATGGATGACCTGGACTCGAGTGTGGCAGCGGCCACCGCAGCCTCGCTTGATCTCGTGGTCGTCAGCATCGAGGACCACCTCGTGGCGGGACTGGCGGACCGGCTCCGCGAATCGGGCATCGCCGTCTGTGGGCCGAATGCAGCCGCCGCGCGGATCGAGGGCAGCAAGTCCTTCGGCAAGCAGGTCATGACCCGGGCTGGCGTTCCCACCGCCCGCTATGTGGTTGTCGACTCGGCCGAGCGCGCCCTGGATGCTGCCGCCGACCTTGGCTGGGCAGCAGCAATCAAGGCCGATGGACTGGCCGCCGGGTGCGGAGCATTTGTCTGTCACAGCGAGGCGGACGCTCGGGCTGCTGTGGCCGCGATCATGGATGGGGGCGCCGAGCCATTCCTCGGCATTTCCACAGGTGAGGCAACCGCCAAGCCGAGCCCGCTGATCATCGTTGAGGAACTGCTCGCCGGACGCGAGGCGTCCGTCATGGTGCTGACTGATGGAATAA
>CAYNNW010000182.1:0-5466 GCA_964398435.1 uncultured Gaiellales bacterium
GTTCCCCGACACGGAACCACCACGGAGTCAGCTGGGCAAAGCCCGGACTGTCGAACGCCGGGGGGCGAGGCGCGGAACCCTGACGCCCACACACAAGTCGCGCACGCGCGTCAGGACCGCGAACCTATCACGCGGCGCGCAACGGATCATCACCCACAGCAGCTGCAGCTGCCACCGCAGCAGCCGGATGCAGCCTTCGCCCGTGCCGCCGATGCTCCGGCAGCACGTCGCTTCTTCGGAATAACGATTGTGTCTCCGGCGTAGATGAGGTTGGGATTCGAGATCTTGCCGCGATTCGCACGGACGATGGCATCGATCGATACCCCAAACCGTCGGGACAGCGCCCACAGGGTGTCGCCGCGACGGATGTGGTAGTTGAATCCTGCCCGCGCAGCCCGTGCACGCCGTGCCTTGCGACCACGCTTGGATGCCGAGCTCGACGTTGCCTTGTAGTCCGGGCCCATCACTGGATTCTTGGGCGCCGACGAGGATGATGCGGCCGGTGCCGATGAACCTGCCGGAACGCTGACCGGCATGTTGGTCTTGGGATCGATTGGAATCGGCTTGCCATCGGGGCCGAGGATCAGCGGATCACCCACAGGCTGCTGCGTCTGAGCCTGGGCGGCCTGGGCTGCTTCCGCGGCCTTGGCCTGCTGCTCCATGAAGGCAGCTTCCTGCTTCTTGGCCTCTCGCAGGCCACCCACAGCGCCAATCACCGCGCCAAGTCCGGCACCGACGATCAGCAGTACCTTGAGCGGCGGAAGCACCGCCGTGGCAACCTTTGCTGCACCCGGAATAACCGATCCCGCAACCGGCATCATGTTCTTGATGAAGGGGATGGCCCCGAGCACCGCAGACAGTGGGCCCTGCAAAAACTTGAACCGGCTTGCGGTGAACAGCATCGTTGCGCCCGAGAATGCGCCGCGGAGTGCGCTCCCGAGAACGATCTTCATCGTGTTGGGCGCCTCCACGGGTGCGGCGGCCGGATCGGCTGCTGCGGTGCCCGCGGCAGCATCGGCCGGCGCTGCCGCCGGCTGACCGGCTGCCGGCTGTGCTGGCTTCGAGGACGCCTGCGCAAGGATGCGTTGCTGGCCGTACTCCACACCGGGATTGACCATCGCTCTTGGCAACATCATTCCGTTCATCACTACCCTCCACCTGCATTGCGAGTCGCTGCACGTGGTGACGAATCAGCACGAACAACGCTCCTGCACCCTTCGTGTCGGGCGATGCGATTGCCCGCTCGGCAGATTCGGGAGTGCTCAGGCCGGAGAGGGCCAGCGGGGGGCCACGGACGGCCGCGACGGCCACACGGGCGATTGCTGATCGCCAGATTGGCAGCGCACCACAGTAGCGATGGCGCTCACGGGAAGTGGAGACTTGGTCAGCTACGTTGTGGGAGGAACCAGTGGGAGGCGGCGCCCTCTACGGACCTGGAATTCGCCGACGCTGGTGCTGCGAAGCAATGCTCCACACTGGTCACATTCAACGGCCATCGTCGAGAGGATGTCGGCACCGCAGGAAGCACACGCCGAGGCAACCGGCTCGCCACACCATGGACAGGCATCGGGCGCCGGCATGACTTCGGGGAAGTAGCGACGGGCCCAGCCGCACCGGGTGCAAAAACAGGCCTGGTCACCAAGTTCAGTATTTCTGGATGCTCGCTCCTGCATGGGGTGCATCCTGACAGATGGCAACGCGGCCGGCCCTGCTGGGGAGGACCGGCCGCGCCGAGGAGTGCCGCCACGAGAGGGTCCGGACCGGTCTTCCGCGACCCCCCGCGTGTCGACGCTGTTGCACGATCACACGTGATCGTGACGCTGAAACCCCGTCAGCCGGGGAAATCTGAATGTCAGGCCGCAGCCTTCTGCTCAACGTTTTTCAGGCCGAACTGCTGGACAAGATCCGCGCGCTGCTGAACGTGCTCCTGCCGTACGGCCATCAACTGCAATCTGAATCGGCGACGCTCGCTGCGCAACTGCTCGACCAGCTCGCGGCGCTCATCCGCGGACGTGCTGCTGGCTATGCGGAGCCGCAAATCATGCAGACGGCTTCGGGCCGCGTCACGAAGTTCGCGAATCTGCTGCCGCGCCACCCGATGGCACTCGTCAAGCCGAGCGCGGATCTCGCTCTCCGAATCTCCGCCGCCCTGCTGGACCGTCCCACCACGCTGCTGGACGAGACCGCCGCCCTGCTGAACAACGCTACCCCCGGCGCCACCACCCTGAATGACGACGGGCTGCTGGCTGAACAGGTCAAGTGCCTGGCTGACCCGCGAGTTGGATGCCTCGATCTGCGCATCAGTGGCCGTTGTCAGCTGGGAGCTTGAGCCGGAAGTGGCCGCCGTCTGCAGCGGCCCTGGGTCGACCGTCGTCTGCGCAGCTGATCCCTGTTGCGCAGTTCCAGCCTGATTTGGCACGACCGACTGCTGCGTAGCGGAAGTTGGCACCTGTGGCGGAGGCTGCGTTGTCGTCGACGTCGAAGCCGTTGTCTGCGAGGCGTCCTGGGCAGGAGTCTGCGACGCCGCCTGGCCTGGATCGCCTCCCTGAAGGACACCGGTTCCTCCGGACAACATGCTGGACGCATCGGCCTGGTTCACTGCCTGCACGCCAACTGCCGTAATCAGCTCGGAGTTCTTGCTCTGAATGTCCTTGATCTTCCTGAAGTTCATGAAGATGCCGACACCGGCTCCGAGGGTCGCGCCAATCAGTCCACCGATCACGCCGCCAAACGGCGTGAACGGAAGTGCGCCGATTGCGAATCCGGCCACCCCTCCGATCAGCGCTTTACCAAGCACGCCATCAAACAGGCCGACGCTGCCATCACCATCCCCCGGGGGGGGCGGCGACGCGCCGGTCTGGGTTGTCTGAGCCGCTGAACCAAGCTGCGTGGCTGCCTGTGACGGAAGCTGAGCTGTTGAAACGGACTGAATCGTCATGCGAGATCCTCGACAAGTGTGATCAGGTCTTCGCCGGGTTATCGGGCAATTGAGGCCACGACGATTCATGGACGGCCACGGGTTGGCCCTCAACAGGACAGGACGTGGCCGAAATTCCGCTCAATGGCTGGAATTCACAGCCTGGTTTCTTCGCCTGAACTCGCGCAGGCGGGCTCGGGCGGCGTCAGGCGCCAACGACCTCGGAGAAGTAGATCACCGTGACGGTGTCGTCGGTAGCCACGTCACGGTTGTAGAGCTGCGAGAGGAACTGCTGCGCGTCTTCGATTCGGCGGAATTCCGGATTGTCGTGCTCAATATCGCGCGGCGACAACTCGTCCAGTCGACAGACATGCACCTTGTCGATCACGGCCAGAAACAGCTTCTCGCGGGGCCCGAAGCGATGCCCCACAAGCACCATGACGATCTCACCCTTGGCGTATTTCCGCGACTTGTCGCCCAGCCGGATAGTCGCCGTCTTGCGTCGATGACGCAGCTGATCGGCGAACACCGGTGAATAGAAGTTGAGCGCGTGCATCGCTGCCCCCAGGGGAATTGCTGGTTGAGTGCCGGCCAGCACCGCATGCGCAGCGACCCTGACCACGGGCGAGCTTACCATCGGAAGCTCCCTCACGTCGCGCGCGCGCACACAGATGTAGCTGGGTCGAAGCCGCTGGCCTAGGTGGATCGACTGGGGGTGACCACAGCCCGCTCGGCCAGCACTTCGGCTGCGCGAAGCGCTATTCGCCGCTCACCGGGGTAACTGAGGTCATCCTGGCAGGTCTCAACGGGCAGCCACTGCACGTCATCAACTTCCTCCTGCTGTGGAACCGGATCGCCCGACTCCCAGCGAAGCAGAAAAAAGCTGACCGTCTTGCGGATTCGGCCCGTCGCGGTGCGAAATGAGTAGGTGATATCACCCAGCTTCTCGTCGAGCGCGACCTGTACGCCGGTCTCCTCCCGAACCTCGCGAACGGCAGCTGACTGCTCGTCCTCGCCCGGGTCGATGTGCCCTTTTGGCAGCGCCCAGACCCGCGACCGCCCTTTCGGGCGAATAGCGAGGTACTCCCAGCGCCCGTCCAATCGTCGAACGACAACGCCTCCGGCTGACAACTCATGCTCCACAGTTCGATTGTAGCGGGATTCCCGGCTGAAGTGAGCGGCCACTCACTATTGGCCGCAGCCGGGGCTGCCAATCTGCCGAACTCCCCACTCCGCGCGCTCGAAAACGGCTCACCAGCTCCTCCGCGGTGCGCAATCCTGGCACTCCCTGCAATCGAGTGCCAGATACCGTTTGCGAACCCGCGTCGCAGTCGCTACCATTGCGTCGCTGGCACTCTCTCTGTTCGAGTGCCAATGAGCGGAGCCCAGGCGCTTCGCCTCACCCCCAGAAGCTGCACCGCAGGAGGAATACACGTGAACCTGAAGCCACTTGGAGACCGCGTGGTCGTCGAGGTTGCCGATGACGAGGCCGTTACGGCCAGCGGAATTGTGATCCCCGACACCGCCAAGGAAAAGCCGCAGCGCGGCCGCGTCGTCGCGGTTGGCAAGGGCCGCTGGGACGAGGACAACCTCATTCCAATGGAGCTGAGCGTCGGCGACGAAGTGCTGTTCAGCAAGTACGGCGGCACCGACATCACGGTCGACGGCACCGACTACCTGATCATGCGCGAGAGCGACGTTCTCGCCGTCTTTGCCACTGCAACCGCAAACGCCTGATCGGCGCTGCGAACCGATTCAATCCACTGAGGAGAAACTGACATGGCTCATAAGGAACTGCAGTTCCACGAGGACGCACGCCGAGCGCTTGAGCGCGGCGTCAACAAGCTGGCCGACGCGGTCAAGGTAACGCTCGGACCAAAAGGCCGCTACGTTGTCCTGGACAAGAAGTACGGCTCACCGACAATCACCAACGACGGTGTCACGATCGCTCGCGAGATCGAGGTCGAGGACCCATTCGAGAATCAGGGCGCACAGCTGGTTCGTGAGGTTGCAACCGCAACGAACGACGTCGCTGGCGACGGCACGACCACCGCTACGGTGCTCGCACAGGCAATGGTTCGCGAAGGCCTGAAGAACGTTGCTGCCGGCTCGAACCCGGTAGCGCTTCGACGTGGCATCGAGAAGGCTGTCGGCGCGGTAGTCGCGGACATCCAGTCGATGTCCAAGCCTGTTGAGAACAAGGAAGACATCGCCCGTGTTGCAACCATCTCGGCTCGCGACCGCGAGATCGGCGACGTGATCAGCGACGCCATCGAGAAGGTCGGCAAGGACGGCGTGGTCAACGTGGAAGAGGGCCAGGGCTTCGGTCTTGATCTCGAGTTCACCGAGGGCATGCAGGTCGACAAGGGCTACCTCTCGCCATACATGGTGACCGACGCAGACCGCATGGAGGCAGTCCTCGAGGATCCATTCATCCTCATCGCCAACTCCAAGATCGGCGCCATCAAGGACCTCCTGCCCGTGCTCGAGCAGGTCATCCAGGCTGGGCGACCGCTGCTGATCATCGCTGAGGACGTCGAGGGCGAGAG
>CAYNNW010000183.1:0-992 GCA_964398435.1 uncultured Gaiellales bacterium
CCCAAGCCGGAATATCCATCCACACCATCCAACACCAACTCGGCCACACCGACATCCGAGTGACGCAGGAGAGCTACCTCGGAAACGCCAGTGCGGAGGTAATGAAGGCATATACAGCGGTATCGACTAACGGCTGACCAACCAATCCCGATCAACTCATTTCGTCGAGTGTCTTCATCATCAGTGCTTCAGCCTCATCCCAAGGCTGACGAGTACCGCCGTGTGAATCGAATCTCATCTCAGTGGTCGCCACCAACCTCATGTCCTCATCGAAAATCTCGAACTTGTAGACATCGATTGGCCCAACACTTTCACGAAGGCTGAGCGTTACGTCGTAACCGCGATCTCGGTATTCGAGCGAATACTCATATCCCCAAACACCTGAGTCAAGATAGCGTCGATGTTTTGCGTCGCGCCACTCAATTGAACCGTAGGGGTCCGGTATGCCAATTGGTTCCGATCCATCATCGGTCTCTGGTCCACCCATCCAATGCGCCTCTCTACTCGGAATAATCGATGCGGGGTTCGACTCAGGCGTTGATTGCGCTACACGGCTCCTTGCACCACATCCCGCAAGTATGGTCATGATCAGTGCTGGGGCAGATAGTCGTCCGTCTAACCGTCGCGATTGCACTTGTACCACTGCCCGTAATCTTCCCGCAACTGGGGAAGTAGCGGCTCTCCATTTGGTCCAAAACCGGTAATTGTCCCGCCAATATTGATCCGTATTCTCCGGCCCTGTCGACACCGCCTGCGCCTTGAGATCGTTCTAAAGTCGCCCGCTCTAAGATGGCCACCGGGCAGGGGCATCAGGTATGGACCAACCTTGTGCCCAACTGTCCTTTGAACTTTCCGACCGTTTCGCTTAAAGATCATTTCCACGTCAGCCCATGGAGTTACTGACGTGACGACGAAGTCCGGGTCTGCCACGATCCGGTAGGGCGTCACCCACCCCCAGGGACGCTCGCCGTTCTTGTGCTTGACGAATGTGC
>CAYNNW010000183.1:1002-5464 GCA_964398435.1 uncultured Gaiellales bacterium
GTGCGATTGTGCGGATATTCGCTTTGGCGCATGCCCAGATTCATCGGTCGCCACAAGCGGTGATGAGTTCGCATAGGCTGCGCGATTCGCAGTTTCAAATTCAGTGCTGAGGTCAAGGTCGGTCATCGGGTGTCTGTACTGATCTGTGCTCGTCCAGATCCGGTACTCCGCACTCAGATCACGGGCCTGGTGATGCGTCGTCTCCCCAGCCACGTCCTCACGCATGCCGGTATACCCCGTAGGCCGCCCCGACTCAGTGTTAGTCGTCAACGCACTCACATCCGACGGGGCGCCGTACACGTCGTAATCCTGGGTGTTGGTGACGTGCCCATCGGTCGGATTCAGCTCGGCCGCGACAGTGCTCTGATGATCGGTTAGCGTCATCCTGGGAGTGCCACCGGTGTAGTCGAATAGCTGCGACCCGTTTGGCGCTTCGATGGTGTAGCGAACGCCCTTATCCGACCCCGCCAAAGTCTCCGAGACCTGAGTGTCGCTGTCGGGGGTGTTCTGGTAGGCGACCGTGGACTGACCGCTGTTGATGGAGTCCTTGAGGCGCTTGTCTTCGGCGTCGTAGGTGATCGATTCGGTAGTAGTCGATGTTGGAGTCGTATTCGTAACTGAGACTAGTCTGTTTGCCGAATCGTATGAGTAATCAATCGAGTCACCATTCGGCTTATCGATACTGGTGAGGGCACCGTTTGCGCCACCCGATCCATTCCAGGTGAAGTCGTGCGTCTGATCCTGGGTTTCATCACAGTTCAGATACTTGATCAGCTTGTCGGGCTTGGTTGCATTTGACGTGTCGTAGACGTAGTCCTCGAGTGTCTGGTCGCCGCCGGAACACGCTGAATCATCAACGTCTATTCGGTCGATTCGGCCGTCGGAGTAGACGTACTTGCGCTTGATTCCGTAGAACGCGGCAGTGTCGTCTGTGAGCAGCCGCTGCTGGCCGTCATACGTGAACTCTGAAACAGGGGCAGTTGTCAGCTGGTCCGAATAGGAGCCGCCAGCGACGATGGTTCGGAGCTGCCGGTCAATCTTGCGGATGTTGCTTTGCGCATCGCGCTTGTACGAGTAATCCTGGTACACCTTCGCGTCGCTGTCCTCGCTCTTGATTCTGGTCGTGAAGCCAGTCTCGTCGTAGGTATATGTCGTTGTCAGGTCCTTCGTTGCATCCCTGACCACTGTGGCGAGATTCCCGTTGTCGTCCCAGGTAAACGTGGCCGTTGCGACGGCTGTGCCGCTCCCCACTGGGGTCAGCGTCTTGCCGGTTACCAGCCCGCGGCTGTTGCCACTTGTCCCATAGGTCGTGGTCAGGACATAACCGTTGTGGGTCAGGCTGGTTTCATTGCCATTACGGTCGTATTCGTGACGAGTAATGGTTCCCGATGGATCTCGAGACTCAAGGAGTCGCCCAGTCTTGTCGAACCGATCCTGTGTGATGGTGGTGTTATCTGTTGTGTCCTTGATCTTGACTGCTTCACCGTCCACGTCGTAGGTCGTAGCAACACCGTGAACGTTGCTGTCAGTACTGGACTTGCTGGACTCTGATCCGTCGGGGTTATAGCCGTATGTCGTAGTCGCAGCATTCTCGTACTTGGTGGCCACTTCACCCGCAACGCCGTATGTCGTTGGATGAGTCGCATCGCCCACCGCTACGCCGCTCGCATCGTCGTCCTTCGCTTTGATTGATCCGTCTGGCCAATACGAGAAATTTGTCCGTTCAGACGTCGGTGTGCCCGAGAACGTAGAGGAGGGGTTCTGAAGAGCCGTTGCAACAACATTGCCGAGCGCGTCGTAGTTCGTGTGAACGTATTGAATCGTCTCAGCAGATGCCTGCCGCGGCAGCTGCTCAACAGTCTTCCGGTCATACGAGTCATATGTGTAGGTAGTGATGAAGGCCGCACTATCACCAGTTTCATTTGTTCGAGGCGACTCGACGGTATCGACGTTTCCGTTCTTGTCATAGACCGTCGTCGTTACCGCAGCGAGCGACGCGGTCGTCGAACACGCGGTCGCCGAGGCGGTTGACCCATCACTGCTGCACATTGGCACTGCAGGATCTGACTTGGTGAGCTCCTTGCCGTCGGCGGTGTACGTCCACTGTGTTTCGTAGTCGTGGGGCGTTCCGGTGGTTGCGACGCCGAGCGGGAGCGTTTCGCTGATCTTGTTGCCGTCGTCATCGTAGAGAAACGCTGTTGTCTTGCCCTGCACGTTGGTTGACGAGATCTGCTGGTGCTTGCGGTCGTAGGTGCTTGTCTCGACATACGTTGAGGGCGCTGACGAGGGACACGTTGTGGTACCGGCAGACACCGCAAGTGGCTCTGACGATGCAACCGTGTCGCCGTACTGGTTGAAGTAGGTGCACGACAGTGCTCCCTCACCGTCGAGAGATGCTGTGGCTCTGCCAACGGCGTCAAATGTCGAGCGAGTTGCAAAGTCATTGTCTGTCGCGGTCGCGTTGCCCTTGGGTTCGGTGCTCTTGATTTCGTTTCCGACCGTGTCGAACTCGTGGGTCGTAAGCACTCTGCAGCGGTAGGAATTCTCGAATGTGACGCCGCCACTCGAAACGGTGCTTCCTTCGGTGGTGGGCCAGCTGGGCTCGCTCGTGCCACTCGTGCCCCCCGTAACCACACGGAATGCATGGCGGCTGTCGACACTGGATGGTGCCACGCAGCTTCCGGTCGAGTATGCCGTCGATACTGCGAAACGGGAGTATGGCGGCGGCCCCTGCTCAGCAATCGACCGGTCCATTGCATCGAAATCCGTGAACGATGATGCGCCCGGCGTTCCCGAGTCCGGACTGGACGGCGTTGTCGTGCCAGGCGTGTAGCCAATATCAGACTTCTCAATGATCGAGTTTCCATTGGCATCAAATGTTGATCGGGTTGCCCGTCGTTTGGTGTCATCCCATGCGCTGGTGGATTCGACCTGCTGTTCCAGAGCGTCGAAGTCCGCAGTCGTGAACGCTTTGTTGTTGGTTCCGAACGTACACGCAGTTCCGGTATCGGAGGCTTCACGTTTGTCATCCGTGCAGGTCGTCGATCCTCTGACGTTGAACGTCATTTTCGTGTCGATCGGTGTTGACGAGTCCGTGCTGTTGTAACTCGTATTCGCGAAGGTACCGCTAATACGCTGGTGAACGGACTGCGCATTCCCTGAAGCATCGTAATTCGAGTAACCGGTGCTGTAGCCGCGACCGTTGGTCTCGGACTTGGTGAGACCGTTCGAGTAGTAGGCAGTGCTGGTGGTCGAAAGATCAGCGCTGGCGCCTGTGCCGGCGTTGATCGGCCGAGTGACTCCCGTGACCCGGTACGACGCGTCGTATGAATACGACGTCTGAAAATCGTCGGTATCACCGCTGGTGGCGGTTCCGCGAGTTCCGGTGACCTTATCCAGATCAGCGACGTACCCGTTGAGGCCGCTGTTGGTAAACGTGGATACAGTCGGCGTTTCTGCCGGCTCCCAGGTCGCGGCGGCGAAGCCGGTCTTGTCGGCGTACGCAGTGGTTTTGCTTGACCAGATGGGTGTGTAGGTCACGTAGACGGTCTGGCTGGTTCCGATAG
Source organism: uncultured Gaiellales bacterium (assembly GCA_964398435.1). GTDB lineage: Bacteria > Actinomycetota > Thermoleophilia > Gaiellales > SKUG01 > CAYNNW01. The sequence continues at coordinate 4,569 of CAYNNW010000183.1, forward strand.
CGCTTCCCGACGTGCGAGCTATGGCAGCCGTTGGGACGTAGCTGACGAAGACGGTGGCGCCGCTGGTGATTGCGCTCCCGCTGGTCCGGGTGATCGTGCCGTTGGTTCGATTGATTGTGTAGTCGATTCCCTCGAGATAGGTGGTGCCACGACCAATTGCCTGGCTTCGAACCACGACGGCGTGCTGCGCCTCAAATGGTGGGAAGGCTACGGTCGATGCTGAAGTTCCCGTCAGGGTGACAGTCTCGTCAGTCACCGCTCGACGGACGGTGTAGTCGGTTCCTTCGGCGTAAAGCGTTCCACCGCCTCCGGTTGCGCTACGAACGACGACGGACTGCTGCTCGTCGAGTGCAACCTTTTCGTTGACCCCATTGATTGACTGCACGAGTTCGACGTTGCTGGTTCCGTTCATGGTCACGGCAGCATCCGATACCCGAGGCTGAATTTCGCTCACGCGTGTGGGTTGATTGGAGGTGTTCCACTCCGTGGTCGTAGCGCTGCCCAGCGCGTCTTCTGCACGGACGACTCGGCCGTTTACTGCTCCCAGCCGCTGGCTGGACAGCAGACGAATCTCGTTAGCAGTGAGAACTCGGTTGTACAGCGATACGTGCTGCATTTTTCCGTTGAAGTGGCCAGTTGAGTTGATATCCGACCCAATGTACGTAGCGGCCGTAGTGTTCGCCACGTAGCCGTCATTCACCAGTGTCGTTTCAAGCACGCCATCGATGTACAGATACCGCTGTGTGCCGTTGTAGATTGCCGCAACGTGGTGCCAGACATTCTCACTCGGCGATGTGGTAGACGCGCCGAAAGTCGTACCCGATCCATCTGCAACGCCCAGCTGCAACTTATCCGTTGTGCCTATGCGCACGACGAAGCCTGCCGTCGGGCTGGCC
>CAYNNW010000184.1:0-1122 GCA_964398435.1 uncultured Gaiellales bacterium
GAGGGAACCGCGCGCAGCACAAGCCACGTCTCACGCTCAACGCGACGATTGCACCGTGTACGCCTGCACGTTCTGACAAATCGATCAAATCGAACGGTTCCCGATCCGCGCCGTCGAACGGTGAGCCGGCTCATTACGCGGCTCGGTGAAGCATATGCACCCGGTGCGCCAGCCGGTCCGCGGCGACGCCCTGAACGATCTCGCCCCGTCGGAATGACCGACCGTCCCGCCGGAACCGTCGGTGTCAGGCCAAGCCCCGTCCACGACGTTCGGGGCAGCGGTGCCACGTGACGACGTGTCAACCAGCCGCCGCGACGTGGCGCAAAATTTCCACTTGCGACGGAAGCAAGCCAGCGCGCACCCGTGCCTGCAGACACGAACACGTTGTCGCGCCTCAACTGCGCAGCAGTGCAGGTGGGGTGGCCATCGCGACACCCACTGTCATCTCCAATTCCGAGCGGGTGATCGGCCGGTCCATTGGCGATGACGTTTCCGCCGATTCGCAGGTCATTGTCTGCTCGCACTGTCGCGGGCATACCCGAGCCCGCTGTCGTCGAGCGTGGTCCATAGACGGCAAGGTGCTGCCACGTACTGGATTGACGCGGCGTGTTGACGATGACATTGGCCCAGATTCGGACCGAGCGATTGGGGATAGGCTCACCCTCGGTTCCCGTTGTGGACGTGCCCCATCCTCCCAGCGCCAGATGTCGAGCACATCTGACCGCATCGCCGTCACAGCTGCGACCGCCGTAGACCACTTCAACGACGTGCGACCGCCGCCCAACATTCCACGCCGTATTGAAGGCAAATGTTGAGTTGAGAGCGCCATTCGCACCGATTGCGGCACCATCGGTATCGTGAATGACATTGTTGACGAATGAGATTCCATAGGCCTCGTAGTGAAGCCACGGAGCTGTCATGAATTCGAAGCCGGTACCCTGGCCGGCAGTGAAACCGCCGGTCCCGCAGTGGTCATACTCGTTGGCCTCGACCGCGATGTATGCAGACCCGCCCTTTGCGTAGTGACACCAATCTCCAGCGCGATGGATGTGTGACCGCACGATATGCCCGTACTGCACGCCGACAAAGTCGCTCACATGATTGAGTTTGAAGCCTACATTA
>CAYNNW010000184.1:1132-5394 GCA_964398435.1 uncultured Gaiellales bacterium
GCCTGGACTGATTGATCTTGACTGCCTCCTGCGGACCGCTTCCCTCGGAGACATCCCCACGCCCCTCGATTACCGAGTCGCGAATCAACAGATCGTTGCATCGCTCGCAGTGAACAATGTCACCGCCGGCTGACTGGAAATGGACGCCAATTACGTAGAGGTGCCGAACGTCGAAAATGTTGACGGCGGGAAAGTTCGCCGCTGCCGGTCCGTCAACACTCTCGAGAATGATCGGAGCCCGTCGCGTTCCCCATCGGTGCTCCCAGTAGTTGGGGATGTCAGCCTCACGATACGTTCCAGCAACCAGCTTGATGCGTACCCCGCGTGTCAGCGTGCGCGAGGCAGGAACCCGACTCCATGCTTCACTGACCGTGCGAACGGCCCGCTGACGGGTTGCACCCGAGGCTGTGTCATTGCCGCGGCGGGGATCAACCCAGATCGTCCGCGGTCGAACCGCGCGAATCCGGTATGGCTGGGCCGTTGCGAGCGGTGCCATCCCTGACGATGCGGACTGTGCCTCTCCGACAGGCAGAAACACAGCGGTTCCGACCACCAGTGCAGCAACAAGCGCGCAGATGAGGCGTACATGTGCCAGCGCCCACTGCTGTATGTGTACAGATCTCATCCGGGTTGCCCCCCTCAGCATGTGACCCGACGGATTTCCATCCCCCTTCGCACTGTCAGGACACCGACGGCCCGCGTCCCCGGCTCACGCCGTGCAGGGATCGCCAACGGAATGTCGAAAATGTCGCTCGGAGCGGATATTTCGACCGTCGATCCTGAGGACCCACTCGGTGGCTGTTGCCAGCACCGTCTGATTCGCAGGCCGACCTGGCCCGTGGGAGGGCAGGAATGACCGAGCCAGCACGACAGCCTCAGCCAGATGAGTCCAGCAAACCGCAGAGCAGCGGCGCTGCAGCCGATGCCGGTGCAGCCCGGCCAGATTCGGATGCGCCGTCGGCGGCAGACGGCCCCGACATCGATGCACTCGCGAGCGAGCGACGGGAAGAGCTGGAGCGTCGACGAGCCGCACGTCGAGTCCGCGTGCGATGGCTGCGCCTCGTCCTCGGAATCCTGGTTATTGCGCTGGCAGCATGCTTCTCGGCCGCGGCGGCATACAGCGTCGGGCTGCTGGACGGGGCCAACCTGGAGGCCGCGCAGAAGCAGGGGGAAAAGACAGGGAAGCGCGACGGCGCAGCCGCAGGACGCGCCAAGGGCACCTCGGAAGGAACGGCAGCCGGTACGCGCACTGCTGCCCCCGCGGCTTACAAGGCCGCCTACAACGCCGCGTTTGCGTCGGCCAAGAAGCGCGCCTACCGCCGGGCATACCGCACGGCATTTGCCCAGGCCCGCGATGCTGAGCAAGCACGCGTTGCTGCCGAACAGGCACGACTTGCCGAGCAGCGACGACTACAGAGCCTGCTGTCGTCGGGGATTCCATGGTGCGGCTCGGACGCTGCAGCCGACAGCTCACGATGCATCGATTCGTCGTCGCGACAGGTGCGGTCAACATGATCCAGATCGGGAGGGCATGACCCATGCGATGGCTCGTCATCGTGATTCTGCTCGCCGGCGGCGCAGCGACAGCTTCGTGGTCGTACGGCCTCCATGCCGGCCGAGACCGGGCGGCCACGACCGACCAGGCAGCTGACGTGCGCCGCGGTGCCCACGACCGGGCATACGACGCGGCCTGGAAATCAGCTCGCTCGGCGGCCTACGACGACGCCTTTGCCAAGGCTGCTGCTGCTGCCAAGGCGCGCGAAGCAGCACGGGGTCGCACTGCAGGTGCCAAGGCAGGAAAGGCCGCCGGAACACGGCAAGGCGATAAGGTTGGGCGCAAGCGCGGTACGGCCGCGGCCTGATCTCGCAAGGAGCTGCAATGCCAGGCTTCATGGATACCGTGGGGCGCCTCGTCGATGGCGTCATGGGCGCTGCCGGCCGCGAAGCACGAGTTGAATCCGAAGTGCTCAGCCTGTCGGGCGCGGTCGAGCGGGTAACCGTCAACGTTGACTGCGGCAATGTTCAGGTAACGGGATCGGCAGACGCGAAGGCGGCACGAGTCACGCGGCGGGTGCACTTTCACGGTGAGGTTCGACCTCGAACCGAGCACCGCCACGAGAGCGGAGAGCTCGTCCTCTCTGGCGGCACTCCGGGGGCGCTCAAGACCGGCCGAATCGATCACGACATTGTTGTGGCAGACGGTACCGACGTCACCGTTGAGATCAATGCGGGCGACGTACGCGTTTCGGATATCAGCGGAACTGTTGCCATTCGCTGTGACGCTGGAACCATTCGGGTTGAACGCTGTAGTGGATACTCGGACGTCACGTGTCACGCCGGCAACATCACACTGGATCGTGTATCGGGCGAGTCGCATCTGCGCTCCTCCAGCGGTTCCGTACGTGGGGTGGCACTCGCCGGAGGAACCGTTGAAGTGCGATCCGAAGCAGGTGCCATCCGCCTGCAGTTCGATGACCCGCCCGACAACGTCGACGCGTCGGCCGGCGTCGGAGCGGTGACGATCGAACTTCCCCGCGGCGAATACGCAGTCTCGACATCCACCGCACTGGGAATTGCCCGAATCGAAGACGTCCAGGTCACGCCAACGTCCAAACACGTGGTCGTCGCCCGTTCCGATGTCGGGGCGGTTCGAATTGCCGGATCGTCCCTCCCGTTCGATGACGAGGAAGACTCACCCGTAACGGCCTGATTCCCGGCGCACACCCCCAGCGCAACACGCATCCGCGTACTTTCGATACTCCGGTAGGGGAACGTGCACGTGGACTTGGGGGCCCTGGGGGATGACAACAATTCCTGGTATTCAGAGCGTGGGAGCAGCTGCGCGGCGCGCGGCGCCAGAGGTTGTCGAACAGCTGTCACTGTTCGCCAAGGAATCAGGCGATGACGTCGCACGGCTGGTGACCAGCCACGCCGACGATGGCGCTTCAGCACTCGCGCACTCACTGGCAACGAGCGGTGACGACGCCGTCCGGGCTGTGGTCACACACGCCGATGACGTTGCCAAGCCGATCGCAACCACCGTTGCCGACGCCGCAAAGCCATTGACGACGACCGTGGCCGATGCAGCGGCACCCGTCACCACAACGGTTGCAGACGCCGCAAAGCCCGTCACCACAACGGTTGCAGACGCCGCCACGCCTGTTGTTGCGACTGTGAAACCGACGCCCAGTGTGACGACGGTCAAGCCAACACCGGCCACAACCACAGTGACGCCGGCGGTCACACCTGTTACAACGACTACTGCTACCACCGTTGCAACGGATCCCGCAGCGGTCATTGCTGCCGGAGGCGGCGGATGGACGTCGATGCTGCTGGGCGGCGGCGCGATTGCCTCGGGCCTCGGACTGACCGTCTTCACCACACTGAAGGACTCGATCACCAAGGAAGGCACCGGGACAAGTTCTAACAATCTGTTCGGGCCAACCGCAGGCATCGTCACTGCCGGCGGTGGCGTCTGGATCCTGGCCGAGAAGCTGGGAATCCAGAGCAAGGGCTTCCAGAACGGCATTCGCGGTCTCGCAGCGATGTTGATAGTCGGCGGTATCGCCGGCTGGGCGCAGGGCACGTGGCAGACCCTTCGTGACGCTGACGTACATCGAAGCGAGTCGAATGCCCTGCTGCAGGAGGGTCTGGCATTCAAGCCCGGCGCAGTTGACCAGGTGTCATTCCTCAACGGCGTTCAGGTAGCCAATGCCGAGGTGATGATGAAGCCGGCAACGGCGGCGACAACAACCGCTGCAGGGAGCGCAAATGAGTCTCCCGTCATTCGCGGCCAGGTCGTGCCGACACGCATGTACCTCGACGTCGACACTGACATCCCGCTGAGCGCAACAGACCTTGGCACCGCAGTCGCGCAGGCACGATCGATTGTGCAGACTGACGGCGAGGACTATCGGGCTCGCGGCATCGTGCAGACTTCCGACGGCGTATTCCATGCCGTTCGGTTCATGGACAACTTTGATCAGATCGACGGCCCGGGATACGGCGAGGGCGCCAACTATGACGCCGACCGACGACCGTTCATCGGCAAGCGAGCCGAAGCGCTTCGCGCCATCGTCGGCGTTGAGTGGGACTACATCTATCCGGATGCGCTCGACCCAACGGCCAAGCCGCCAACACTCGGAGGGTCAAACCAGATTGCTCCTGGATCGATTTCCACCGCAACTACCAGTACCACGACCGCGACCAGCACGGAGGTCACACCTTGAGTACCGGATCCGTCGCACTCGCAGTTGGATTTG
>CAYNNW010000185.1:0-5375 GCA_964398435.1 uncultured Gaiellales bacterium
CGTAGATGCGATCAATATCGAGTTCTCCACCGCCGGCGGAACGGCGTGCGGGATCGCCCGGCTCGATTCCCGCATCGATGAACGTATCGCGCAACCCGGCACGCTCAAGCTGGCTGCGTTCCCAGGCTCCATCCCCGGTACCGGACTTGATGTTGAAGTCTCCACCCAGCAATGTCGGGCCATCCCACGCCTGCAGAATCCCTGCGAGCGGCGCGATATGCGCCTCCTGGAAGTCGCGTCCGTCCACGTTCCAATTCTCGTGTGCACTCAGCACACGGATGTCATTGCCGCCCGGCGTCGTCACAATCGTGTCGACAACACTGCGTGCACCGTTTCGAGGCATTCCAAAGAGGGTCTTGTCGCCTCTCCCCATCGGTACAGCGTCCCCGAGTGCCGAACGAAGATCAATCAACCCGCTGACGACTCGGCGACCAACTCCGCTGCCGTATGGGTCTTCCCCGACCAGGTTACGCGCGTTCGCGACTTCGAAACCGTTGAACGTGAGCACTGCCACGCCCTCGCGCTTGCCGACTATTGTGGTCCCTGGAGTCGCAAGTGCTGCTCCGTCTGCTCCCAGGCGTTCGGCAAGCTCAGCAAGCACATTTCTGCGGCTGGATCGGATTCCGTTGAGATCGACCTCCTGCAGGACAACGATATCCGGGTTTTCACGTCGAATAGTCTCCGCAATCCGGTCAAGATCCTCTGAACTGGTCCCAAATCCCTCCGGTCCCATTCCTCCCCGAATGTTGAATGTCATCGTTCGCACGTGTTCATCCGTCGACAATCGAACGCCGGGAGCCTGAAGTTCTGGAACCTGCGTCGCTCCGGTCTGCGACGGGCTCATCCGGTCCGGATCGGGAGTGAGCAGTGCTGACAATGCGGTCATACCCGCGATCGTGCCCACGGTTCCAAGTGCCGCGCCGCGCAGTCCACCCGTCAACGTTCGGGCGAGCGATGCGCCATTGTGATTGCGCAACAGGCCGACGCCCAACGCTCCCAAGGCGCCGCCAGCGACCACTGCAGGAAACATCGTGCGGACGGTCTCACCGATTCGATCAACAGTGGACTGGTGATGCTGCCCGATCTGCCGCGGCAGGTCAGGCATCGATCTCGTACCACTCAGCGGCACGCCAGGAAGGGTGATCACATCTCCTGAAGCGGTGATTGTCACCGTCGATTGCTCCCCTCGCGCCCAGCGGGGGTCCCTGGTCGTTCCCCGCAACGTACCTGAGTGTCGCGTTGCGGCGCGTCCCGGTTTCAGCGCTTGCGCGTCGGAGCGGGCTCATCGACGAGCCCTGATTCGCTGAGCAGCTGTCCGATCGAATCGATCTCGTGCCCGTAGCACTCATTGTCGCCGCGCTGCTGGCAGGCACGAGCACGCTCCCAGGCCCTGCCAATCTCAGCGAGCGTCGCATCTGTTGATCCTGTCGGTCCGGCGACGCGCGATGGTGTGTCGGTGGGGGGCTCATCCCCATCAGAGCGCCGGTTATCACCGTTCTGACGGTCCCGCTTGTCGCCGGCACTCTCTTCCTGGGCGGTCCTCGCCCGCTCGGCCAGCACGTTGCGGAATGCCTCGTCGAGCGTTGATCCCCAGGCAACCGTATCTCCGACCGCAACCACGACGCGTTCGAACACGGGCAGCGCCGCATCGTCCGATGCCAGGTAGTACGGCTGCACATAGACCAGTGTGTTCTGCAACGGAAGCACGACAAGGTCCCCGGCGAGCGGCGTTGTTCCCTGCCGGCTCCACAGCGTCAGCTGCTCTGCGATTTCCGGGTCCTGTTTGATCAGTGACGACACCTGACCTGGCCCCTGCGTCAGTGTCTGCTTCGGCATCGTGTAGGTAACGGTCTCGCCGTAGTGCCGGCCGTCCATTCGCGCCGCCATCCAGGCGATCATGTTTCGACGCTCTTTGGGAACCATTGGCCGGATCAGCAGCATCTCTTCCTGCTTCTCTCCGGGAAGTCGTGCCATCACGTAAAACGGTGCCATGGGAGTCCCGGCCGATCCTGTACGCCCGGATCCAGATGGGATCGTGGGAACCTCCCAGAGGTCCTCCTTGGCGTACAGCGTATCGATGCTGGTCATGTGATACGTGCGCCATAGCTCAGTCTGCACTTCGAACAGGTCTTCGGGGTACCGCATGTGCTGCTTCAGATCACGCGGCATCTTCGAGAGATCCGTAAACAGCGATGGAAACGCCTTCCGCCACGAGGCAAGAACCGGGTCGCGCTTGTCGGTGACATACATCGTGACGGACCCGTCGTAGGCGTCAACCACTGCCTTTACTGAGTTACGCACGTAGTTGACCTGGTCAGTCTGTCCCAACAGGATTCTCGTCGAGTACGGGAACCTGTCAGTCGACGTGTATGCGTCGATCATCCAGACCATTCGCCCCCGGTGCAGCACGAGATAGGGATCGCGATCCAACTCGAGGAATGGTGCGAGGGTCTGCACACGCTCCTTGATATTCCGTCGCAGCATGACCCGACTCTGCGCCGTGATCTCACCGGACAACAGAATCTTGGGGTCCCTCAGATACCACGAAAGTGCTGCGCGCCGTGTTGCTCCCCGAACCGGTATTCCGCCACGCCCCCGATACCGTGTCTGCCGGTTTCCATCACCCGCCGCGTAATCGAATTCCTTCTGCCGTGTATTGACGACAACGTAGTGACTTGGACGCTCGCCGAAGTAGACCCCCGGCCGCTTCACCTCGAGACCACGTCCTCCGCGAGGAGGAATGTCACGAAGAAGAAATTCTGGACGGCCGGTCGACGTTGCAAGATCGGGCGAGGCAGCCGCCACGCCGTATCCGTGCGTGTATTGCAGGCGCTGCTTGACCCAAGATTGCCTGCCCGAGACCTTCTCCGGCACTATCTCGCGCGCTGCCAACATGACCTGCCGCTGGCGCCCATCGATGGTGTACCGGTCAACATCGACGTCCGAGAATTCGTAGTAGCTGCGCAGCTCCTGGAGTTGGCGCATGGCGAGCAGCAGAACGCTCGGACTCCACAGTCGGACGTTGTCGAGCGTGGCAGCTCCAGCACGAAGATCGGTTTCGGTCAGGGTCTGCGATTCGCGAAACGGTCGCTTGCTGACGTCATTCAGTTGATAGGCAATTCGTGTCAATCGCAGATTGCCCTTGAGAACCGAGTCCTCGCGGCGACGCTCTGCAGGCTCGACAACGGTCCGCTGCACGAGCCCCGGTACCAGGCCCCCCGTAATGACCGCCAGCGCAACCCAACCAATCGCCAGGCGCGACAATCGCTTCCAACGCGCTCGTCGTGCCAGAAGCGGCGCGGCAATCGCAATTGCGATCGATGCAACCGTCATCACCCACGTCCCCGGCAGTCGCGCCCACAGGTCGGTAAAGCCGACCCCGGTCGCCTCGCCGTGCTCGCTGACAACCAGGTTCCATCCGGACAGTCGGAAACGAAGCGCCTCCATGACCATGAAGATCGAGCCCATTGCCACGAGGTGCACCGCGGCAGGACGCGCAATCCGGGGTGCCGGCAGATAGCGGATCACGCCGGCGGCGAGGTACAGCAGGGCAGTTGTTATTGCTGCAATCAGTACGGCTGCCTCGCACAGATTGAGCATCAGCTCCAGAAATGGAACGGTGAAGACGTAGAACGACGCGTCGTGGCCGAACACCGGATCGGATACGCCAAAGTCACTTCGGCCAGCGAACCGCAGGATCGTATCGTACGAGCCAGCCGAGCTGATTCCCACGATCACCGCGACGATGGCAGTGACTGCAAGTGACACCGGGCGCAATACAAAGTGCGGAACCACCGGCTGGTCTGGCAGCGATTCGACCTGGTCGACAGGCCGTGCCAGGAATGGCACATACAGATCATTACGGGCAACACGAAGCGCAATCGCACAACTTGCACCAGTCGCAATTGCAGCCAGTAATCCCGCCGCAACTCCGGTGCCCAATGACCAGGAGATTCGCGTCACCATCACGTCACGCTGTCCCAGTTCGCCGAACCACATCAGGTCGGTCCAGAACGACATCACGTTGGCGATGACAACGATCAGGATGATGAGGACGACTGGCGCGACGATGCGTGCTCGACGCGGCCGTGGCTGTGCGGTCTCCTGGCTGTCACGCTCGTCGCTCACGTGCCGGTCAGGCTAGCAGAGCTGCCAGCGCCAAAATCCGCTGTCGCACATGCCCGCGTACGAAATTGTCCGATTTCAGCACCTGACGGACAATGTGGCAGCCGCGGTGTCACGATTGTTCGCACCGTCCCAGGCGCTGATCGTGAACCGGTTGCGCCCTGGAACGCACTTCCAGGTCCAGGCCCACCCGTTCGAGCCGTTCCAGTCTGTTCCCTGCCAGGCGTTGCCCACGCGGAAGCCAACGCGATCGACCGCCGCGTCATCGGTTGCACGCACGATCACGGCCCTGGTTGAGCTTTTCGTGACGATCCGTCGCCGCTTCAGTCGCTGGACAACTTTGCGCGAGTAGACGACTCCGGATCGTGCGCGGTAGTAGGTGATCGTCCGGCGCTTGCCTTTTCGCTTCGTTTCGGTCCAGTCGACATCATCGAACGTGTCTATGTCACCAGCGACCTTCCAGCGCGTGCGCCGCACCGTCTTCCAGCGCCGCTTGATCTTCACGGAGCGGGTGACCCGTGGAGTCCCCAGTTGGATTCGCTGGATCCCGGGCGCCGATGCATCGCGCTGTCCAATGGCATATCCAACTCCCTCGCGAACAGCCGCGGCGGCGTCCACGCGCCCCGCTCCGTATACCGTGTCGGTTCCAGACGGGCCGAGGTCGCGTGCCGAACTCGCAAGCACTCGCCGAATCTCGCGCTGGCCCAAGCCCTGACCTGCCAGCAGTGCAGCCACACCGCTGACTACCGGGGTCGCCATCGACGTTCCGTCCCACGACTCGTAGCTCGGCCCCATCACGCTGCTGAGAATTCCCTCACCAGGTGCAACGATGTCGATTCCGGTTCCGTAGTTGGAGAAGCTGGCGCGACGATCGGACGAGGTTGTTGCCCCGACGGCAACACAGCCGTCGTAGCGAGCGGGATAGCCGATGGAGCTGGCACCGTCATTTCCCGTTGCGCAGGTGACAACTGCGCCCGCTGCCGATGCGTAGTCGACTGCACGCTGCAGCGTAACGCTGGCCTCGGCACCGCCCAGACTCATGTTGATCACATCGGCGCCGTGGTCGGCGGCGTACACGATTCCGCCGGCTATCCACGAGTAGTACCCGGAGCCCTCTGCGTCGAGCGTTCGTACCGCAAGAATCTGGGCTGATGGAGCAACCCCTGCAAATCCGCGGTTGTTGGCTGCGGTGGCCGCAATGATTCCTGCGACGTGCGTGCCGTGCCCCTCAACGTCCATTGGCCGCGAAT
>CAYNNW010000186.1:0-5366 GCA_964398435.1 uncultured Gaiellales bacterium
CGGACTTCGCCATCAACGTCCGGATCCCATGCTGTTACCGCACCGGTGGTTCCATCCACCGAAGCCAGGTTGTTGCGCGTCGCGCCGTCAACGTCAGTGAAGTTGCCTCCGATGTAGACGTCGCCACCTGCAACGACCAGTGCGTTGACCTGGCCGTCCGTTCCTGGATTCCAGGCAGCGTCGAGCGTGCCGTCGGACTGAATATGGGCAACGTTCGCGCGGTTCGTGCCACTGACCTGGGTAAACGTGCCTCCGACATACCATCCGCCGCTGCCATCAGAGGCAATCGCTCGGACGGTGCCGTCGGTTACCTGATCAGGATCAAGCGTCGGCTCTCCCGTCGTTGCATCGAGCGACGCACTGGGACCGGTGCGGTATCCCATTCGCGTGAACTGGCCGCCGACATAGACCGTGTCACCACTCGATTTGATGGTACGCACAAAGCCATCGGTGATCACACCCGTTGACATGGCGCGTTCGGGGATCACGGCACCGGCCGTTGGCGCAGCAACACACGCCGCGCCGGCGACGACTGTCAGGATCACGACCCTGAGGGCCGTGAGCATGGGACTCACACGCAGAATTCGCATCACCGGTGGTGGATCGGCCAGTTACGACGTGCGCTTGAGGCTATTCGAGCATGCGACCGCTATCGCAACCCGATCTGTGCCGATGAGCTCAGCCAGCTGAAGGTGCAGCACCAGCATCAGCCGGGTCTGGCTTCAGGAGCTCCAGGCCGCGCTCCTTGGCAACCGCACGAACCGCTGTGCGCAGCTCATTAGCCACCGGGATGCCGTAGCCAGTTGCATCGTCGATGCCCTTGACCGCAACGTCCTCGGCAACAGACTTCATCAGGGCCTTCATGGACGCCAGGTCGAACATTCGTCCTGTCTCTTCCATGGCAGTCTGTTGAGCCAGTGCCGCGAATCCAGCAATCATCGGTGCTGCCATCGACGTGCCCTGCCAGCCGCGTTCATAGCCGCCGCCAGGAATAGCTGAACGAACATCCTCGCCCGGTGCCGCAACGAATGGCGATGGTTCACCGTCCGGGCTGGGAATCGGATTCGGGCCACGCGAGCTGAACTCGGCGGGCTTGTCCTTGCGGTTCGTAGCGCCGACGGAGATGACGTACGGGCTGGACGCCGGTGAACCAAGCGATCCAGGAACCCCACCCTTGCCGTCATTGCCGGCGGCGAACACGTTGATCACGCCCATCGCTGCGATGTTTCGCAGCGCGTGCATGTACGCCAGGCTCATACCGTTGTTCGAGCCCCACGAGTTGTTGATGATGTCCGCGCCCATGGTCAGATCTCGACGTGATCCCGGTGACGTTCCCGGCGTTGGCACGCGTGGAGCGACCATGTATTGGAAGGCGCGGAGCAGCATGCCGTCCGTGCCACCTTCCTCACCAAGGCCGCGAGCAGCGAACCACTTGGCATCGGGGGCAACACCGACCTTGTTGGTGCGTCCGTCACTGCCGACCGCCTTGGCCGCAACCCACGTTCCGTGGCCACCGTCATCGACCATCTTGTCCGGGCTCTTGCCCGTCGTGTCGAGCCAGCTGCCCGTCAGATCGACGTAGCCCATGTCCGGGTTGTATCCGCGGAAGTTGGTGAGCAGTGCCGGGTGTTCAACGTCGACGCCGGTATCGATAATGCCAACCGTGACATTCTTGCCGGTGATGTTGTCGGCCCAGGCCTTGGGCGCGCCGACTCGATCGATATCCCAGTCGCGGCCACTGTTCTTGCCACGCGACTTCGTCGCGGAATTGCCAAGCGTCTCGCCACCGGTCGGGTCCACGGGACCGTTGTAGATCAGGTTGGCGCTCTTGAATGCCTGTGCGACACCGGCGGCGCTTGCCATCGTTGTCTCAGCGGTGTCATCGCCGTGGACGACGATCGCGTTCTGGATCCACAGCGGCTGATACCCCTTTTCAGGGTCGACGTGTCCAGATGCCTTCAGACCGTCCAGCACGTCCCAAATTGGCTGCTGCGTCTTCATCATGTTGTCGATCAGGGTCTTGGCAACGAACTCGCGTCGCTTGGGGCCCATGGGCATGGAGAATGCCTTCTCGACCTTGTGCACCGCCTGATCGTCGAGCACGACCAGGAACTCATGGAAGTTATTTGCAGGCGTCCCGCTGCCGACCGTGACGGTTACCGTCTGCGGGGGAGGGGTCGGTGCCGGCGGCTCACTCCCTGCAACAGGCGGAGTGGGGGTTGCTCCTGCGGCTTTGTTGAGATGGGCGAAGCGTGGTCCCGCGGGCGGTGTTGGCATGCGGTTTATCTGCGTCGTCATCCGTGACCCTTTCTAGACGACGCGGCATCCATACCGTCGTCGTCCCACTCGATTCCCTCGAATCCTGCCACCCGTGCACGTCACCGAACCGCGTTTCAAGGAGCGCTGGCCCGGCTGGCCCCCGCGGTGGCCGGGTCGACCACTATCGGACTCGACCGCTACGATGGGGCAATGAGCTCACCCTCCAAGCCAGCAGCGCCGTCCGAAATGTCGAATCGCGGTCCCGTTCTTCAGGGCGGTACGGTGTTCGAGGTGGAAGAACTTGAGCGGGCGCTGGAGGAGATGCTGCTGGATGACCCGCTGCCTGAGGAAGAGCAGTGGTACGCAATAAGTACTGATCCATGGCCGTGCCCTGCATGTGGCGACGAATTCGAGTGGGTGACGGCCTGCCATCACGTGGTCATAGCCGAGACTCCCGACCCGCTACTCGAACACGCGGCCGTAGCGAAGCGCGTGGGGCGGAATCCCAAGATCGTCAAGTACGACGGCGGATTGCCAACGATCACGTTGTATCAGTGGCGTGCATTGGGGCGACCCGTACATGGGGTGCGGCGCGACGGATAGTCTGTTCCGTCCGCTGGCGCTGGAAACAGTGCGGATGAGAGGACTCGAACCTCCACGGGCATACACCCACTACGACCTGAACGTAGCGCGTCTACCAATTCCGCCACATCCGCATGACCGCCACCGGTCCCCGCAGGGGCGCAGCAACGTCAGTCGGGCATCATAGCCGGAGCCGGCTCGCCCTGCACGCTACTGCGTCGGCTGGTTCGCGAAACCACCGCCGATACCGCAGCCACGGCCGCTACCGCGTATAGCCACCCCAGCAGAATGTCCGCAACGTAGTGCTCGGCCGAGTAGATCAGGGTCAGCCCCATCGCCAGCGGATATGCCGCCAGCAGCAGGCGCAGCGGCCAGTTGGCTGAGGCCCAGAAGATCAGGAGGAACAGCATGGGATACGCCGCGTGCAGCGATGGGACTGCTGCCACGTCATTTGCGTATCGACTGCCGTTTTCGAACAGCGCCGCTGCCGGTTCCACGCCCACATACCGCCAGATCTGAGGAATGACACGGGTTGTTGGCTCAAGCATGCACGATCCGCCGAGATCCGGCAGGTTACAGCTGCCGAGCCGGCTCGCCATCCAGGGCGGAGCAGCGGGGAATGCCGCATATGTGACGAATCCTGCCAGCGTCAGTGTGACAAAGGAGGCGATGAAGTCATGGAAGCGGTGGTAGGCGACTCGCCAAACGACCCCCGCTACCAGCAGGCCCATGAAGAAGTGCGACATGTACACGACCCAGGCAGCAATATCCCACCAGTGCGGATTGCCGGGAGAGTACCAGGTGTCCTGCATGACCACGGTGGGAACAACGCCCCCGGTCAGCCACCGATCGAAGTTGAGCTGCGGCATCACGTGGACTGTGCCGGACAGGTCGTCTGCGTAGCCTCGCAGGAGGTCGTAGGCAAAGAGCAGGCCCAGGAGTGGTCCCCAGTCGATCAGCACTCGGCGGCCTGTATGTCGAAGGTTGCTGATGCCGGTTGCCAGCAGGGCGATGATGATCCACATCGCCAGCCGGTCGCGTGACCACGGCAATCCCCACAGCACCGCCGACACGATGAAAGCTGCCCCAACGACGGCAACTGCCGCCCAGGCAACTCTCCGACCGCGGTGGTGTGGATGGGCTCCAGGCATCCGCGTAGCCTACTTCGATCGCCTTCCTGCAGGTGTGTATGACGCCGCGCTGGCACTGTGGGCGGGGGCGCGGGTCGATAGCATCAGCTCGTGCAGCAGCTTCACTCAGCGCTCGGATTGATCCTCATCGTCGCCAACCTGGTTGTCGCCATCTGGGCTGCCCTGTTGTCCCGCGACGACGAGCGCGCGGCGCAGCCACCGCGCGCGTTCATCCACCTTGCCGCCGCTGCATGGACGCTTGTTGCCGCTGTGGGACTTGCCGGTCTTGCACTGATACTAGGGGGCGACGGAGCTCCGTCGGATCGACTGCACTCGCGCGTGTACGGGCCGTTCATGGTCGTTGCGCTGCTGTCGGCATATGGCTTTCGTGAGGACGGGCGGCCGGGATTCAATATACGGGTAACGGCAATCGCATCGTTGATTGTCGTACTGCTCGGCTTGAGGGCAGCGTTCACCGGGTAGGAGCGGAGCATGTCGGAGGGACTGCGAAATTTCCTCATCCTGTTGCTGCTCGCACTGGTGGGCCTGATGTTCTCCGGTGCGTTCAATTTCGGCACCGGAGTCGCATTCTTCGTTCTGAATATTCTCTTCGTACTGTCGATCCTGGCGATGCTGGTGCTGGCCTACTGGCGAAACCGTGGGACGATCGCACTGATGCCGCCGCGTGCCCGTCTGCAGTTGCACCTGGCCGGTGGCGGTGTGCTGTTTGTCGTGGTCACGGGCGCACTGTTTCCGGGCTGGTCGAGCCAGAGCGGGTTGCTCTCACTCGTATTCTTCATGCTGCTCGGGCTGGGGGCGTTCGGGATCTGGCACGCCTGGCAGCAGCGCTATCCGAAATGGTGATTTCAGGCGCCCGCGGCGCTGAGCTCCCGCTGTGACGCCGGCAGCGACGCAAAGATGCCGGCACCATCAAGCGCATCGAGGCATTCGCGAACGCTGCGTCGAACGCAGGTGAAGATGGGAACGTCGCGCAGCGTGTACTGGCTGGCCACAGTCCCGCGAAGATCCATCATGAGATCGAGAAAGTCCTGCACCGAGTCGGTTTCGAACGCAACCATGAACTCCTGGTCGTCGATCCCGAACGAGAATGCCGTGTTCAATTTGATCGAGGGATACTTCTTGCCGATCAGCGCGTGCTCTTTCATCGCTGCGCCACGCTCTTCGTATGGCAGGGCATACCAGGGGCGCTGCTTGTCCATCGGGTAGACGATGAAGTACTTCGCGTCGATCGGGACGAAGTCGAGCGGCTTGGGCTTGAAACCAACAGCTCGCGCGGCCGGGATGTACTGGGAGTGCTTGCTGGTGGCTGTATAGCAGTAGCGCAGATCAAGCCAGGCCCCCAGGGTCGTGCCATTGAGCTGCGCCTGCTTGTGG
>CAYNNW010000187.1:0-5303 GCA_964398435.1 uncultured Gaiellales bacterium
CGCCGATCAACAGCAGGCCGAGCACGACGTCCGTGATGGTGCAGCGCGGTGTGCCGAAGCTGCTGAGGCACTCGCTGCCGCAGAGCAGGCTCTCGCAGCAGCTCGCGACGACCTTGCAACGCGCACCGCAGAACGCAACGAACTGCAGACAGCGGAATCGCGAAGTCGGGCGCGGCACGAGGGATTGGGGCGCGAGCGCGAGGACCTTGCCGACCGGGTGGAGCGTCAGGGGGCTGAAGAGCTGGCGCTGGCTGCCGAGCTGACCGAGTGGCAGACACAGAACGACGAAGCTGTGGTGGCGCTCGAGCGGTGTCGTGAGCGCCATACGGAGCTGGCCGCGCGTGTCAGCAGCGCGCGCCACGAGGAAGCCGTAGCCCGCGAGGCCGCGGCCGCCCGCAACGCTGAGCTGGCGGGGCTTCGCGGTGAGTTGCAGGCGCTCGAACGGGACGATCGGCGACTTCGCAGTGCCGTTGAGCAGCATGCGCGCGACCACGTCGCTGCCAGCGAGCATGCAGCCCAGACCGAGCGGCTCGAGCGCGAGTGTGTTCGTGCATCTGTTGCGGTACAGGTTGCGATCGATGCACTGGCAGACGACGACGGATTGTCGCAGCGCGCCGCTGCCGGACAGGGCAAGATCGACAAGGCGGAGGCAATCCGGCGGGATCTTGCCGAGCGTGAGCAGCACGTCCTCGGACAGGTCGCATCCGCCCGGAACGAGATGACGACAGCGGAGGTACTGGTCGCCCAGGTCATCGAGCGGCTTCAGGTTGCGAACGAACACGTGGCTGACACGCTGCGCCTCTATCGCGAGCACGTCGAACAGGCACGCGAGTCGATTGAGCGTGCCCGTGAGGAAGCAGCGGCCGAGGGCAACGGTGATTCGGACGGCGCGCAGGATGACCACGACGATGTCGTCGTTGACGTGCTCGATATCGATACCGATGAGGAAGTCGAGCTGGATCCTGAAGAGCGGGACCGCATTACCGCACAGGTATCCCGCCTGGCACGCCGCATCGATTCGATGGGGCCGATCAATCCGCTCGCAGCCCGCGAATACGAGGAGCAGCGAGAACGCTTCGATGATCTCAGAGGCCAGCGCAAGGATCTGCAGGCCGCCGAGCGCGAGCTGGAACACCTGATCGCAGACCTGGACCAGACGCTGGTTGCACGATTCAACGAAACGTTCGAGGCCGTCTCGCGAAACTTCGAGGAAGCCGTTTCCGCACTGTTTCCGGGCGGTACCGGCAAGTTGCGGCTCGTTGAACCGCCGACACCGACCACGCTTGAGGACTCGGCCGACAGCGAATCCGACCCGACAGGCGAGCAGCCTGATCCCGGTGTCGAGATCGATGTTCGTCCGGCGGGTAAGCCGGCCGGCCGACTGGGGCTGCTCAGCGGTGGCGAGAAGTCATTGGTGGCACTCGCGTTTCTGTTCTCGCTGTTCCTGGCACGGCCATCGCCGTTCTACGTCCTGGATGAGGTCGAGGCGGCACTCGACGATGCGAACATCGTTCGGTTCCTCTCGATGCTCCAGCGGTATCGGGACAAGGCGCAGTTCATCATCATCACGCACCAGGTGCGGACGATGGAGGCTGCCGATGTTCTCTACGGTGTCACCATGCAGGACGCCGCAGGAATTTCGACCGTGGTTGCCCGGCGCCCCGGCGGCAAGGCGAGCTCCCTCTTTGAGCAGGGGACGGCAGCCGAAGCGACTGAGCCTGCACCAGCGCACTGATCCAGTGGAGGAGGAGATCGCACTGTGCGAACCTGGAATGACCTGTTTGATGGACTCGCTGCTGACACCTCCGCGGTAGCGCTTGCCGACCCGCCGGATTCCCCGTCGGCCGAGTCGTCGGAGCGAAGAGGTGGATGGCTGTCGCGGATGCGCGACAACCTTGCGCGCAGCCGCAAGGCGATGGTGCAGCAGATTGCGACCGTGGCCTTCGATCCTGCAGACGACGCAGTCTGGGAGCGCATCGAGGAAGGGCTGATTGCAGCAGATTGCGGTGTGCAGACGACGGTCGACATCGTTGCCCGGCTTGAAGGCGAGGCGGCTGCCGGGCGCATCACCGATGGTGCGTCACTGGCGGCTGCGCTTCGCTCAATCGCGTCAGAGCTGATGAAGACAGAGCGTTCCGAGAGCATTCCGTTGGGGCACCGTCCAGCTGTCATCCTGATGGTCGGAGTCAATGGCACCGGGAAGACCACCACGATCGGCAAGCTGGCGTCGCGGCTGGCGTCGATGGGACTGTCAGTTGTTGTTGCAGCAGGCGACACCTTCCGTGCTGCCGCCGGCGAGCAGCTGCGCGTGTGGGCCGAGCGTTCAGGTGCCGAGTTCGTTGGTGGGGCTGATGGTGGCGATCCGGCGGCCGTGGCGTTTGATGCCGTCTCGAGAGCGCGTGACAGTGGCGCCGACGTGGTTCTTGTCGATACTGCCGGCCGTCTGCATACCAAGGTTCACCTGATGCAGGAGCTGGACAAGGTGTGTCGTGTGATCGATGGCGTCCTGCCCGGAGCCCCGCATGAAACGCTGCTGTCAATTGACGCAACCACGGGGCAGAATGGGATGCGTCAGGCGAGGGAGTTTGCAGCAGCAGCCGATGTCAGTGGCGTGGTGCTGACAAAGCTCGATGGCACGGCCAAGGGCGGAATCGGCGTCGCGATAGCGCACGAGCTGGGCATTCCGATCAAGCTGGTCGGTATGGGTGAGTCCCTCGAGGATCTTCAACCGTTCGATGCTGACGAGTTTCTGCAGGCCCTGTTTCCTGATGACCTGCTGACGTCGAACTGATCCGGTTTCCGGTGCCGCGTCGGTGGTACGATGGCGCCCATGTTCGACACGCTTCAGGACAAGTTGCAGGGTACGTTTTCGGGATTGCGTTCCAAGGGACGGCTGACCGAGGAAGACACCGACGCCGCACTGCGTGAAATCCGTCTCGCGCTGCTTGAGGCAGATGTCAATTTCAAGGTTGTTCGACAGTTCGTCTCGACTGTGCGCGAGCGCATGGTCGGCGAGGACGTTCACAAGGCACTTGAGCCTGTTCAGCAGGTCGTCAAGATCGTCAATGAAGAGCTCGTTCGGCTCATGGGCACCGGCAGTTCGCGGTTGGTGTTCGCCCAGCGGGGGCCCACAGTCATCCTCATGGCTGGGCTTCAGGGATCAGGTAAGACAACCACCTGCGCGAAGCTGGCTCGACTGCTCAGTCAGGAGGGCAAAAAGCCCGCGCTGGTGGCCTGTGACGTCTACCGCCCCGCGGCCGTCGATCAGCTGCGAACCGTCGGGCAGCAGGTCGGCGTTGCGGTGTACGACAAGGGCACGGACGCCGATCCGGTGGACATTGCTCGCTGGGGCGTTGAGCAGGCCACTGAAGATGGCTGCGACGTGGTCATCGTCGACACGGCCGGTCGCCTGCACATCGACGAGAAGTTGATGGACGAGCTCGTCAGGATTCGCTCGGCGGTCAAGCCGCACAACATCCTGCTTGTATTGGATTCGATGACCGGCCAGGAGGCTGTGTCGGTTGCAGAGCAGTTCAACGAGGCCGTCTCATTCGATGGTGTCGTTCTGACCAAGCTGGATGGAGACGCACGAGGCGGCGCGGCCCTCTCGGTGAAGACCGTTACCGGCAAGCCGATCAAGTTTGTCTCGCTCGGTGAGAAGCTCGATACGCTCGAGTACTTCCACCCTGACCGAATGGCCAGTCGGATCCTCGGCATGGGCGACGTGATGACGCTCATCGAGAAGGCCGAGTCTGCATTTGACGAGGAAGAGGCGGCCGAACTCGAGCGCAAGATGCGCAAGGCCGAGTTCACGCTCGAGGACTTTCTCAAGCAGATGCGGCAGATCAAGCGACTCGGTTCGTTCGGCGGACTGATCTCGTTGCTGCCAGGCGTGCCCAAGGAGCTTCGCGACGTCAACATCGACGACAAGGACATTGCGCGCATCGAGGCCGTCATTCTGTCGATGACCCCTGAGGAGCGACGGCGGCCCGAGATCCTTGATGCCTCACGTCGGCGACGGGTGGCAGCGGGATGCGGTCAGGACGTCCAGGCCGTCAACCAGCTGGTCAAGCAGTTCACCGAGATGCGCAAGGTGATGAGCCAGGTGCTCAAGGGCGGCAAGCTGCCTCCGGGCCTCGGTGGTGGCCAACTGGGGGGACCTGGTGGCTCGTTCCCGGGCATGCCCAGCGGCCGCTGACGTTGCGGTTGTTCGGCTGGGCCGCGACAGCGGTGCCCGCGGACATGTAGACTCTCCCGTCGGTGCGTCAGGTCGATCGGACTTCGGCGCCATCAACGTGTGAAGCACGAGAGGTTCAACGTCAGTGGTCAAGATCAGGCTTGCTCGCTTCGGGTCCAAGAAGAACCCGCACTATCGAATTGTCGTCGCCGACGCGCGGTCACCGCGTGACGGTCGCTCGATCGAGACGATTGGGCACTACCATCCTCGAACAGAGCCGTCGACAATCACGCTCGACGCCGACCGTGCCAAGTACTGGCTTGGTGTCGGAGCGCAGCCAACGGAGATGGTTGGCAAGCTGCTTCGCATCGAAGGTGTCCTGCCCGCCTGATGGACTCACCGGCTCCGGGCAGCCGGTTGTGAGGGTATCGAGAGCGAGGTTCGATGGAAACTGCACACATTCCCCAATACGTGCGCTATCTCGTCTCGTCACTGGTCGAGAATGAGAAGGCCGTTGACGTTGCAAGTGGCATTGAAGACGGCGAGCTCTGGATTGAGATTGACGTTGATCCATCCGATCGCGGGCGCATCATTGGTCGACAGGGCCGGATGATCCGCTCGATGCGGGTGCTGGCACGTGCTGCAGCGGGCCGAGCCGGTACGACAGCGAGTCTCGACCTGCTGGACGACGAGGATCTTGCCGACGACGACGGGCACAATGACGATGCCCCTGAGGGCGATGGCGACGGCGATACCAACTCTGACGCCGACTGATTCAGCCGGCCAATGAGTGATCAGGCCACCAGTCGCGTATCGATAGCGACCATTTCCCGTCCGCACGGCGTACGCGGAGAAGTGCGGGCCAGCTGCTCGGACGCAGTCTTCGAAGTGCTTGTTGAACTCATCGGCCAGCACGTCTGGGTCGAGGCTCCGACCACGACTGGCGCCGCCACCGCGGAAACCCCACGCGTCGTTGAGCTCGCGTCGGTTCGAGGGACGTCATCCGCAACAATCCTTGCGTTCTCGGGTATCGATGACCGTGACGACGCCGCCGCGCTTCGAGGCTGGACACTGTGCGTGCCGCGCGACCAGCTTCCGGCCTTGGCTGACGACGAGTGGTACCACG
>CAYNNW010000188.1:0-642 GCA_964398435.1 uncultured Gaiellales bacterium
ACCGTGAGCGCCTGTCGGCCGCCCTGTCTCGGGCGGTACGAGGGCTGAATGACATCGGTGACGACCAGGAGGATGTGCTGCTCCGGCTCGCCCGCTCTGCCACCGAGAACGGATGCGAGCTGCTGGTCTGGGATGGAGCCACCCGGGTTCTGCGTGAGGCGCGCGGTGTCGAACACCGTGTCGGGAATGCCGCCGGTGCACGATTCGAGCGGGCCATGGCACCAGGTCGTGTGCTGCACTGTTCAGACGTTGAACTCGTAGATTTTCTGCCCTTTCACGTTGCATCACACAACCACACGCGGGCTCTCGTCATTGCTCCAGTGCTGGAGGACGGTGCGATTCGCGGTGTGATCCTGCAGCAGCGAAGCGACGTGCCGGTCGAGTTCAGTGCGCTCGAGGCGTCTTCGGGCTCGGAATCGGCCTGGATGCGCGACCGCTACCACTACGGCGTTCGGGCTCGCTACAACGTCGGCTACGGCTTGTGGCAGACCGCCTACGGCGCGATTGTTTAAGGAGGCGGCATGAATGCTGAACAAATCGCCGGGCTCTTGGTAGGGCTCGGCATTGGTGGCGCGGTCGGGGCGGTGGCAGCGGTCTTCCTTGCCGCCTCACGCTTGAAGGCCTCGGTGGACGACTTCGGGA
>CAYNNW010000188.1:652-5289 GCA_964398435.1 uncultured Gaiellales bacterium
TCCTGCAGCGTTTCAGGGACACACGCTCGATGCGTGCGTCGAATGCCGGATCCGTCGTCAGCGCACTCGCGGCCCTCGGTGCGGTAGCGCTCGCAAGTGTCGCGGGCACCAATCGGGAGCGGATCCGTGCCAGCGAGAACGAGCTGCTGCTCGGCTCGATCCGGGCCGGTGGTGAAGACGGCATCCGCGCTCGTCTCGTTCAGCACGCCCGCCAGTCGACGCAGGCACTCGGCGGTGAGCGGGCCGGTGTGCTGGCACCATCCGGTGGCCAGGTGAGGTTCATCAGCGTCCACGGTCCAGGAACACGCTTGCCGGACAATGCGCCCGCGATCATGCTGCGCGGGAATCTGCTGCGGACACTTGCATCGTCTGCCGGAGTGCCCTTCATGACATCGGTTGACGAAATGGGGCCGTCAGCCCTGGCAGCGTGTGAAGCTGTTGGTATTCGCGGCAACGTTGCAGTACTGCCGCTTCTTGACGAGCAACGTGCGCTGCTCGGCGTAGTCGTTGTGGAGTGCAGCGCTGACGCACTTGAGGCGGCAGACGGCAGGGGAGCCGAACTGCTCTGCGCGATCGGTCGTCAGGTGTGTTCGACACTCGAACGCCGTCAATTGACACTCGACATCCGACGGCGCAGCAGGCACCTGGCATGCACGCCACAGCTGTCGCGCAAGCTGGCCGGCGTCCATGATCCGGCCCGCGCTGCGGCGATCGTCGCACGTGAGCTCGCTGATGCGTTCGGCTTCGCGCGTGCAACCGTTGCGCTTGCGGACAACGGCCCGCTGCGGATGGTTGCCAGCGCCGGACTTGCGCCGCTTGATGAGACAACCGTGACACCGCGAGCCTTCGGCGCAGTTGCCCGAACTCGTCGTCCCTACGTTGCCTGTGTCGGCAGCGACCACGGCATGGTGCGTGGCGGGTCGCCAGCCGATCCGCTTGATGACCGGAACGCACCGGCGGGTGCCCGAAGCCGTATCGTCATTCCCGTGCTTGATGCCGACGGTGCGTGCGTCGGTGCAATCGCAGTCTATGAACGGGATGCTGATGCGCTCGCCGAGGACGACCTTCACGTGCTCGAAGCAGTTGCGGACCAGCTTGCCGGAACATTGACGCAGACGCGTCTCGTCGGCAGTCTCGAGCGCTCCTACATGCGAACGATCGAGGCACTTGCCACGGCGCTCGAAGCCAAGGATGCCTACACGCTTGACCACGCACGATCCATCACCGACCTGGCCGCGGAAGTCGGCGAACGGATGGGGATGGACGACGAGGCGGTCCGCGACCTTCGGCTAGGTGCGTTGCTGCACGACATCGGCAAGATTGGAATCCCTGGTGACATCCTCAACAAGCCCGGTCCGCTGGACGAGGCAGAGGTTGAAGTGATGAAGAAGCACACCGTTATTGGTGCGCAGATTCTTGCCCCGATTGAGTTCCTCGATTCGGTGCGGCCGATGGTTCTTTACGAGCATGAGCGGTGGGATGGTGCCGGTTATCCCGAGGGGATCAGCGGAGAACAGATTCCGCTTGGTGCTCGCATCATCTTCGTCTGTGATGCGTATCACGCGATGACCAGTGATCGCCCGTATCGAAAAGCCATGCCCGAGAGTGAAGCCAGACGGCGGATTCGCAAGGCGGCTGGGTCCCAATTCGATCCACGGGTTGTGGATGTGTTCCTCGACGTGCTGGTTGACCAGGAATCTGGCGCAGTCTCAGTTGCTGAGTAGGAAGATCTCAAACAGCAGCACGGTCAGCAGCGTTGCGCAGAGAATGACCATTGCCCAGACGGCTACGCCTGGTCCGCTGGCAGCGCGGCCATGGCCAGCGTGCCGGTGGGGGGACGCCGGGGCCCCGAAATGAAGCTCGTCTCCACCCGATCCGTGTAATGGCTGTCCAGGAAAGGGTGACAGCGAGCAGGATCGCGCCAGTGAGAACGCGTCCTGTACCACCGAAAGCGCGTGCACCCCGATCTCGGTGACGCCATCCTCGACGTATCCGGACCGTACACCTTCGGCGATCGCACCCATCGTGTCCCGACAGGCTTCCAGGGCACCGACGAGATAGCCATGTGCGTCGGTTGCGCCCGGAGGTGGGTGGATACCTGACGCAAACTCTGCGGTCGTATGTGAGCGGTACTGCAGGCGTCCGAGTCCCAACTCGATCGCGTCTGGGTCGCCGTTGCCGTCGGCAATGTCTGCCAGCAACTCCCGTCCGGGAAGCGCACAGGGCTCCCACTGGCGCCACAGCTCCTCGACCGCGGCACCGTATGCGGCGCCAGTCTGATCGTGAACGATGCGGCTACCCATGGAATCCCCCGTCGTATTCAGTGGCGACCGTGCACGTACCCGTCCGGGACAGATACGGCACCTCCGCTCCAGCGGAATGTGATTTCGGTATCGGCACAACGGCCGATTTCCGTGAGCAGTAACCCCGGAATCCGTGCGCGGATTTCAGTACGGAGCGATGAAAGTGCATCAACGTCAATCGAAAACAGCAGCTCATAGTCATCGCCATGAGTGGCTGCCGCAATTGCGTGCTCGCGTGCGCCGCCAAAGATGGCGCGGTCCTCGCGAGCGAGTGGCAGTCGATCAAGGTCAACGACGGCGCCAATGCCGGAGGCCGCACACAGCAGGCCGAGATCACGGGCTAGTCCGTCCGAGAGATCGATCGCTGCACGGGCGTGGCGAGCCACAATCTGCCCAGCCACGGCCCGGTGGGGAGGCACCAGGTACCGGTCGATATCCCGGCGGGGGTCGCCGAGACGCTGCAGCGCTGCCGCTGAACGACCAAGCTGTCCGGTCACCACGAGCAGATCCTCCACCTGTGCATTGCTCCGCCGCAGCGACGACGCGGTGGCACCGACGCTTCCGACGCACGTGACAGTGGTGGCAGTACGAGGTGCTCCTGCGGATACCAGATCGCCGCCGACAAGCCGTGCGCCGCACTCACGACACCGTGCAGACACGCCGGCGACCTGATCGACGGCTCCGCTCCAGTCCTCTGCTGCTACCTCGATGGCGCAGGTCACCACGCACGGGGTCGCTCCCATGGCTGCAAGATCACTGAGGGCCGCAGCCGCGGCACGGTATCCCGACTGCCACCGCGAGAGGCGCGAATCGAGATGGATTCCCTCAACTGCGGCATCGGTGGTGATGCAGACCGATCTGGTGGGTATCGTCACGGGGGCGGCATCGTCACCGTTTGCGGGGTCATCAAGAAGCGCGAGGATGGCCTCGACCGCCTGGGCCTCGTTGACGATGGTCTGGTGTCGGGAAGGAGTCATCGATCAGTGGATGAAGCAGGTGTGACGTGAGCGGACTATCGGTGCGTACCCGCCCCGAGGTACTGCGACGCATGACCGACCAGCCGCTTGATGTTCTGGTCATCGGTGGAGGTATTACCGGCGCCGGCGTTGCTCTGGATGCGGCTGCGCGCGGACTTCGCGTAGGACTGGTCGAGCAGCAGGACTATGCGTTCGGCACCTCGTCGCGCTCATCGAAGATGGTGCACGGAGGGCTTCGCGACCTGGCATCGGGCGACGTAAAGGTCGTGCGCGAGTCGCTGGTAGAGCGGCGCGGCATTCAACACCGTGCCCCACACCTTGTCTCGCCCCTGCCAATGGTGTTGCCGATTCATGGCTGGCGCGTGCCCTGGCAGCGCGTCAAGCTGGGGTCCGGACTCTGGGTCTACGACCTGCTCGGCGCATGGAGGGCGGGCGTTCGGCATTCCTGGATCTCGGTAGCAGATGTCACACGCATGCTTCCGAATTTCGATCCAAGCGGCCTGGCAGGGGGCCTGCACTACTCGGATGCGCAGGCCGATGATGTTCGACTGGTTCTGCTTGTGCTTCGAACAGCTGTTGCACATGGCGCGCTCGTCGCAAACCGAACTCGTGTTACTGGACTGTTGAGCGAGAACGACCGGGTTGTCGGCGCAACCGTGACCAACCCCGACGACGGCGGATCGCCCTGCGAGATCCGTGCGGCTGTGACGATCAACGCCACCGGTGTCTGGGCCGACGAGATCATGGGGCTCGGGGTCGAGCGACCGACCGTCCGAATTCTTCCGAGCAAGGGCGTCCACGTCACCGTCCGACGCGAAGAGGTGGGGCTCGATGTCGGAGTTGGACTCTTCTCACAGTCGGGTGGGCGCAACGTTTTCGTTGAGCCGTGGCAGGAGGACCTGTCCATCATCGGGACCACCGACGCGCCCTTCACCGGTGACTTCAGCAATCCACTGGCATCGGAAGAAGAGATCGGCTGGTTGCTGGACTCGGTCAACCTGTTTCTTCGGCGACCGCTGGATCGATCCAGCATCCTGTCTGCCTGGGCGGGCCTGCGGCCGCTCGTCGACGACACCGCGGGCTATGGCGAGACCAGCGATGTCTCTCGCCGCCACATCCTGGTCAACAACCCCGGCTTCATCAGTCTGCTTGGCGGCAAGTTGACAACATACCGTGCGATGGCTGAGGAAGCGGTTGATGCTGCCGTCGCACAGGTTGGACGCCCAACCAGTGCGTGCACGACGCGCGACCTTGTGTTCGTTGGAGCATCTGCTGCCCCAGATACCCATCGTGTCGGAGAATTGGCACGAGACCTGGGGATCGATCGACAGACCGCGCGACATTTGATTCGACGGCA
>CAYNNW010000189.1:0-2670 GCA_964398435.1 uncultured Gaiellales bacterium
CACGGCTCGATTCCCGCGATTCGCGGTCACCACGAGCGCTGGGATGGAGCCGGATACCCGGATGGGCTGTCGGGGCGTGCGATTCCGCTGGGAGCGAGGATCATTGCGGTGGCAGACACCTGGGATGCGATCACCAGCGATCGTCCGTATCGACAGGGCCAGCTACCGGCCGTTGCGCTCGCCGAGATCCGTCGGGTCAGCGGCAGCCAATTTGATCCCGATGTTGTGGCTGCGTTCGTGCGGGTGCTCGAACGCGACCCGTGGATGTTCGGTCTGGAGCCCGAGGATCTCGAGGACACGAGTGGCCTGGAGATCGTTCTGGCAGGAACCCGTCCCCGCAGCGCGGAGCCCGACGACCTGTCATTCGACCTGATGGGTGACGATCCGGACCCTGCTGAGATGCTGCACGGGATCGGCGATCTGGACGGCACGGAACTCGGACATGATGGCGATTTGGCCGCTGAGGCCCGGGCCCGCCTGCGTCGACTGCGTCACGGACTTGAGGATGACGACCGCTAGGCGCCCGCATTCCCGGATTCCAGCCCGGCGCAATCAGGGGTTCACCCTGATCGAGCTGCTGATAGTGATGATCATCATCGCGATATTGATGGCGGTTGCGATACCCATATTCCTGGGTCAGAAGGAGAAAGCCGTCGCAACCAACGCAAAGACGCTGGCGATGCATGTGTCCAAGCAGATGGACAGTTGTCTCGCGTCGACAGGGACCGGCGGCCTGGCCGACGAGGACGGCACCCTTGTCTGTACACAGAAGTGGGTTCGTGATACCGAACCCGGACTGCGCTCAAAGGCATGCAGGGATCTGGACGACCCCGTCAATCCTGAATTCAATCTGCACAGCACGCGCAACAACGATCCGCATGAATGCTTCGCGGTATTTCCGGCGCGCTTTCGCGAGAACGAGGCATACATCGTTGTCGTCAGGACCGAGCCGATCCATGGGGCGAACTACGGCTACTTCGTGATCTACAAGACACAGTCGAACAGTATGAAGATCTGTGGTGCCGCCGATACGGACGGTACCTGGACCCGGGCCCCGATCAACTGGCGCACCGGTCCTCCTGGATACGTCAACGTGTTCACGGGGACTGGTGACCCGGATACCGTCAAGCGGATATGCCCAACCGGCTGGTGGGGCCCGCGAGTCGATCCGAACGACCTGTTCTGATCGATGCCTGATCAGCGGTCGAGGATCAGCGTCACCGGCCCATCGTTGACCAGATGCACCTGCATCATGGCACCGAAGCGTCCGCGCTCAACGTGAATTCCTGATTCGAGAGCCAGGGAACAGAAGCATTCATACAACGGCTCTGCGACCTCGGGACGCGCGGCCTTGATGAAGCTTGGGCGGTTGCCCTTGCTGGCGTCGCCCATCAGGGTGAACTGGCTGACGACAAGGAGCGATCCGCCAACGTCGCGCAGCGACCGGTCGAACTTCCCTGCGTCGTCGGCAAAGAGGCGCAGGTCGGCGATCTTGCGAACGAGCCAGGCAGCCTGCTCCTTGGAATCGCCCTCCTCCACGCCCAGCAGCACCAGATATCCGCCATCGATCGCGCCAACGATTTCGCCATCCACCTCGACGCGTGCCTGGGATACCCGTTGCAGAACTGCTCGCATGCCCGGCAGCCTAACCCGGTGACCGGCGAACCCGGTAGACTCAACCAGGTTTGGCGTGTCGGCGCTGGACGTCATGCAGCAAGGCTCGGAGATCCATGTCCGACAAGGAAGAAACAATCGAGGTTGAGGGCGTCGTCATCGAGGCTCTCCCCAACACAATGTTCCGCGTCAAGCTCGACAACGAGCACGAGGTGCTCGGGCACATTTCGGGCAAGATGCGGCGCTACTACATTCTAATTCTGCCGGGTGACCGCGTCAAGGTCGAGCTCTCACCGTACGATCTCACCCGCGGTCGGCTCACCTACCGCTACAAGTAGCAGTCGCAGGCGACTTCTGCGGTTCGGCTCAGTGTCCTGTGCCACGGCTCATGCAGGCCAGGCCTGATCCGGGAATTCTCTGGCGAGAAACTCCACGAGGATCTCGCGGTACTCCTCACGCTCAGGCTTCATGACCGTGGCGATCTTGTAGTGCCGTGAGGCTGCGTCCATCTGGCCGAGTCGCTCAAATGCCCGACCCAGACAAAAGTGGGCGTAGTCGTCCTGCGGTTCGCGGTCGACGATGTACTGGAACACGTCGCGTGCCCGATCGTAGAAGCGTAGCCGCAGCCAGGTCTGGCCCAGCGCTTCGTGCACAGACATGCTGTCCGGCTGCAGGCGTGCAGCCCGCTGCAACGGCACAATGGCCTCGTCGGCCCGGCCGGCTGCAAGTGCAGCCAGCCCACGCTGGAAACACTGATAGGCCTCGCTCATGCGATCCGTTCTGGGTACCGTGGCTTACGCCACAGAGGGTGCACCCGAACGGTAGCTCCGCGGGTGCGGCGTCGTCTTTATCCCATGGTAGCGCGGAATTCGCGGATCGGCGACCAGGTCAGTGCTCGGCGATGCCGGTGCCCTCGGGATATGCCCATCGCAGCTTCTGGGCCGAGATCTCCTCAAAAGCGAGCGTCAGGTAGTTCTTCGTGTACGACTCGATCAGCGGTGGAGGGAACTCCTCCCAGCTGCCACCCTCACCCAGCTGGTGGTAGTAGCTGTTGAT
>CAYNNW010000189.1:2680-5242 GCA_964398435.1 uncultured Gaiellales bacterium
TACTTCGAACCGATCTGCTCGAGATAGTCGTCAATCTTCAACTGCATTGAGGGATCCTCGGCTCGATTTCCACGCCGGTGGTGATGCCCGTTCGGGCGGCTTTACACACGCTGCCGGCTGAGTTCGTTCTCGATGATACCGTGTAGCTCTGCTATTGCGCCATCCTGGTCGTCGTTGACGACCACGTGATCGAAGTGCTGTTTGGCATCGACCTGGGCGCGCGCGATCGCAAGCCGCTCGGCTATTTCGGTGTCGCTGTCGCTGGCACGGTGGCGCAAACGTCGCTCCAGCTCTGAGAAATCAGGCGGTTCGACAAAGACGAGGACGGAATCCATCTCGCTGTCGCGCACTGCGAGTGCACCGTTCAGCTCCAGCTCGAGGATGACGTGCGAGCCTGCGTCGTGCAGCCGGTCTATCTCGCTCCACAGCGTTCCATACCGGTTGCCGGCGAAGTCGACATGTTCGAGAAACGCTCCCTCCTCCACCAGCCGGTCGAACTCGCTGTTCGTCATGAAGTAGTAGTCGCGAGCATGCTGCTCACCCGGGCGGGCGGGCCGGGTTGTGGCGGACACCGCAACGTCGATCCCGGGGAAGTACTTGGTTACTCCACGAATCAGCGTCCCCTTGCCAGCGCCGGACGGGCCGGAAACCACGAAGACTTTTCGTGCGCGACGCTGTGGTGCAGCGGGCACGGCTACTTACCGTTCTCGCGATTCTCCAGAGCCTCAATCAGCTCAATCCGCTGGCGTTCACTCAATCCAACCACCGTCTTTGCCGGACTGATCCGGCAGCGGGTCAGCACCTTCGTCGCTTTGACGCGACCGTACTTTGGCACCACCAGCAGCAGATCGAGCACCTTAGCCGTCTGGACGTACTCAGGCGGATTGCGCAGGACATCAACGATGTGGATGTCACCGTTCTTCAGCTCTTTCTTGAGCTGCGCGCGCCTCGAGCGAATCTCGTTGGCCTTCTGCAACGCCTCCATGCGCTGCGTGGGCGAGCGGACGGGCGTCTGGGCGGAGTTCTTCGGGGGCGCCATGGCGGGCATCATATGCACGGCGTGATCAGCGCGGCAACCACCTGACCGATCCGATGTGCAAACTCGCCGTCGTCAACGGGGGGTGAGTCGTCACACACCTAGTGTGTGGTTTCGATGCTCAGGGGCGGCAGACGCCGGGCCACCTCGAGCGCGATATCCGCGACGACGGATGGCCAGACTGCAGCTGCAGTGCCGACGCCGACTGCGCACGCGCCGGCATCGATCATCCGCCCGGCGGCTGCCGGTGAGTCGACGCCGCCCAGTCCGATCACCGGAACGGACACCTCGGTGGCCACATGTTCGACGTTGCGGAGTGTCAATCGGTGCAGCGCCCGTCCCGACAGCCCTCCCATGCGCGAGCCGAGCAGATCCGCGCCGTCGTCGGCAATCGCCCGGATGGGCAGCGTATTGCCACAGCAGATGGCGGACGCCCCTGCGTCCTGGGCCGCACGGGCAACCGCTGCGGGGTCGCCACCGTGCGGAGCGATCTTTGCGATCACCGGCGTGGCCTGAATGTGCGACTCCCCGCGAAGCAGCTGTCGAACGAACGCGCCAACGAGCGCGGATGTGGCTGCCGGATCCGTTCCGGGGACGGTTCGCGAGCCGGTATTCGGGCAGGACA
The DNA here is from genome assembly GCA_964398435.1 of uncultured Gaiellales bacterium. Classification (GTDB taxonomy): domain Bacteria; phylum Actinomycetota; class Thermoleophilia; order Gaiellales; family SKUG01; genus CAYNNW01. The sequence goes on from CAYNNW010000189.1 coordinate 4,342, forward strand.
GATTCAATTCCACTGCCGAGTACCAGCACGGGGCCTCGTTGAGGGCGTCGATCACGAGCTCGATATCCGCAGCAGCGGTGAGTGCGAGGCTGAGAATCCGCGGCCACGGTGGGTCCGTTGGGCGTGGCGCCCAGTCGCTGAGTGCGGACGCCAGTCCGGGATTCGGCAGGCCGGCGGCGTTGACGAGCGACTCGCCCTCAGCATCAAGCAGTGCGACACGTGGATGGGGTGCGCCCTCGCGAGGCAGGACGGTGGCTGACTTTGTCACGTAACCACCGAGCGCAGTCAGCGGAGCGGGATCGGCCTGCCAGTCGGGATCAGTGGAGTGGATGTCGACTGCACCGCTGCCATTGACGAGCGGTGGGTCGAGAACACAGGCATGCGGGCGATCCGACACGGCAGCAGCGTATCGCACGCAACGGCTGTCACCGGATACCCGATAGTGAGGTGTCGGTGGGCTGAGCATGTGCGGGACCAGGCTTGCCGTAGCTGTGTGTGATGTAACGGAGCTTTGGGACGATGCCGGATATTCGAATTCAGGACGCCGCGCTTGCCTGCGCCAGCACGGTCTGGCGCGGGACGGTTCCGCTGGTTCTGCCGCTGACGATTGCCCTCGCGGCAATTCACGGGGCGCGGCTGTGCACATGCGGCGAGGCCTATCCGGCACTGTCGTGGAGCGAGCGGGAGCGCCTGGCCCGCCAGTAGCGCGCGCGCCTCGCACGTCAGTAGTGCGAGCGCCTCGGCCCCGCACCAGGGCAACCGATGTGGTCAGGCGTCGGTGTCGAGATTGTTCGGGTCGACGGTGGCAGCGCTTCGGTTCTCGGCCTGGATGGCCTCGTAGATTTCCTCGCGATATACAGGGACTTCCTGGGGCGCCTGTATACCGACGCGCACCTTGTTG
>CAYNNW010000190.1:0-5238 GCA_964398435.1 uncultured Gaiellales bacterium
ATTGTCGTCGTCATGGGTGGTGTCGCTGACGATCTCGCTGATCATCAGGTAGTCCCCTGATCGGGAGAAGCCGATCGGTGCGGAGTGGAATGACTCCACCAGTTCGTTCAGTTCAAGGTGACGGCCGAGCTTGGCTGGCGTTGGATGAATGCGATCCCTGCCCGACAGCGTTACCACCCATATGCGCGAGTCGCTGTCTGTTCGCTCCTCCAGCGCCAGCAGCGACCCGTCTGCAGACCAGCAGGCGGTCGTGGATGGGTGATCGAGCACAACGCGTGGCTTTGCCGTGGCACTAGCCAGCAGGCGGGTTTCCTTGGCTGTGGAATACAGCAGTCGACCGGTACCGAGCGTGGCTGTTGGCTGGCAGACCACGCTGTCGTCACTCATGCCGGCCGGCATCTTCCCTTCTCGGGGCGAATTACCCAACACCGGGGTCGTGTTCACGCGGCGTCCCTGCACCTCTCCACCGCCTGCGCAGGCGGCCACAACTAACATCAACGCAACCAGTAGAGACACGCAACTGGCTGATCGGGACATGCCTCGCACCTACCCCAACATACGAACTGCACGCGCGGCATCGACTCGTGTCGCGCAGCGACCAATCACCCAGCGTTGAACGAGATCCGTGCGACACGTCCATGCCGAGTATGGGCAGTAACCGTCGGCTGCGGTCGGCCGGTTACGGATCGCTCACAGTACGAGTGGATCCACCAACGACGGCCGTGACGTGTTGCGTTGGGGTAGCGCTTGCGGAGCTTGCTAACTGTCATTCCAACCTTCAGGCCTCCCTCAACGCGCCACCAACGTCCGGTCAACTGTCCTCGCCCAACCGTCCAGTAATCAGAAATCGGTGCCGTGCTATCTACTTCGGGTTCAATGAACCCGAGCACCATTCCCTTTCGACCGTCCCAACGCGCTTCGAACAGGCCGGTTGTCGCATCGGATACGCTTAGAGGCTGCCCAAATCGCCGTACAAACGTGCGGTATCGGGTTCCCTCCTCAAATATCCGCAGTCGCCCCAAGTGGGTGGGGTACGTCTCTGTCTCCATCCCCAGGCACCTGGCTGGTAGCTCCCCAGAAATGGGCACGGTCTTGACGTACAGGGTGCGAGCGCTTCGGCCGGCCGCCGATGCCGGCGATGTGATCAGCATTACGCCCGTTCCAACCACCGCGAGTAAGGCCAACATGTGTGATCGACGCCTAGCATGCTTTCGAATCCTGTCTACCACTTCGCTGACCTCACTCCGCGTACACCCGGGTCCTAGCCATTAGTCCGGTAACTCTCCTACCCTTCGGCAATCCTGACAAACCCAGATGACCGAGGTCAGGCTACTGCCGCGAGCCATCCACCACGCCCTGTAGCGTTGACGGTCTATTCGCTCGTTCCCATGGGAGATGCAGCATGCGCCTACGCTCGATAACGCCACCTGTGATGCCGGGTCTGTTTGGGGCTGGCCGTGGTGGTGGCCCGGCGGAGATACCGCTGCAGGCTCGAACCCTCGAGCAGCTGCGCGATGGCATGCGGGTCAAGGTCGACGGAATTCCTGCGGCCGGCAAGCCCGGGGCGCCCAGCGAGCTCGACAGCATGGCGCTTGCACGACTGATGCAGGATGCGGCCGTCTGGCACGCACGAGAGGGCGCCACCACGGTGGCCCTTGCAACCGTGAAGCTGCACGACGTCTGGGGCGATCGATTCAGCGAGAAGCCATGGTCGTGGCTGAGCAAGATCCCGTTGATCGGCGACCGCTTCGGTGGCTACCAGGCCTGGGCGAACTTCAACAAGCGCGGCGAAGGGCATTTCCAGCTGGTGGACAGCCACTCGCGCAACCTCGAGGCCGGGATCGCCCGCATGCGCGAGCGCCCGATGGACCAATGGTCGACCGTCGAGCGCAACGACTTTCTGGTCGCCAACGCCACCATCCTGCATGAGCTGGGCCATCTGACGCTCAAGTCATACGACAAGCAGCAGCTGAAGGCCTGGGAGAAGACTTCCACGCCGCTGGACGAGGGATTGGCCGAGCTCGTCAGCATCGAGCATCTGCCGGAGTTCATGCAGCACGAATATGGCGTTACGGTCACTGACGGTGACCTGCAGCTGCAGCGTGCGGCCTCTGTGTATTCAACGTACACGGCGCGGCTGAAGCGCCTGCTGGACCTCACTGGTGCAGAGTCCCGCGACCAGGTGGTGCGCGGAGCCCGGTTGATAGCCAGTGGCGTTGACGTGGCGGAACGGCCCTCGGCGCTGGCGGGCATGATCGCGCTCAAGCAGGGCGCCGGGCGGGCTCCCAAGCAGCTGGTCGATCAGCTGACCGAAGCGATTCCCGACTATCTCGATGACGGTGCCAGCAACCACGTGATGCAGATCGTCGCCGGCATGCGCGATGCCGCAGCTGGTGCAACACTGGCCACACCCGCGTTTGCTCTTCCGGCCGCAGCCTGAGGCTGAGGGCAGCTCGATCCTCACCAGCCCGTTTCCACGCCCGGAGCGCCGGGTAGGCCTCCGGCGTCAGACGTGATCTCCAGGAGGATTCCCGTGGCAGTGATGAGCGGCGTACGCACGACCGGTGCTCGGCGACCAGGGCGATATCGCCGCCCAATGGCCATGGCTGTGGCAACCGTTGCGGTGATTGCAGCTGCGGTACTGCCGGCCTCGGCCAGCGCTGCCGGATCGCGTGCAACCGGCTTCGGCCGCGGCTCCCTGGTCACGACGCTGCCTGCGGCATGCACGGGCGGGATCGGCACGTATCAGCACGTCGCACGAACGAGTGACGGCGGCTTCGTTGCCGCAGTGACGTGTATGTCGACCACGTTCGCGCTGGATGGCGATGTCGACCGCCACGTATTGCTGTATCGCTACGACCGTCGCGGTCGATTGGCCCGAAAACTGCCGGGTCGCCGCTCGGTTCGTCGCCTTGCGGAGCCATGGAGCAGCGACCCAGACGCCACTATTCGCTGGGTGCGCTTCGCGAACGGGCGACTGTACGTCTCGGTCGACACCGACCGGAACGAGGCCATGTCGACCTACGCATACCGCCTCAGCGGGGCACGGGTTCGCAGCTTTGGCCGCAGCGGCGTCATGAACACCACTGGGCGTGTTCAGGTGCTTGCCGATGGTTCACTCGTCTCGATGCAGGAAAACGACGCGGCGACCTGCTCGATTGCTCAGTCAACGGTTGTCCGGCGCTGGAATCGGCGAGGGCGGCGCATGCGCTCGTTTGGTACGCGCGGTGCCACCACGGTTGCCCGCACGCGGCTCACCGCTGCAACGCTTGACGGCATGCGACTGGTTCTTGCCGGTGGAGGACCGTTTGAGGATACGGCCAGCTCGGGATGTGTGGGACAGACCCCGCAGATCACCGTGGTGCGACTGAACAGCCGCGGACGCGCTGACCGCTCGTTTGGGCGGCGGGGACGGCTGGTGCAGTCGCTGCAGTCGACCGGCCACGACGGCTACGCGCAGCCCGAGGACATCACCGTCGCCGCATCGGGGCGAATCCTGGTTGGAGCAGAGCTCAACGGCCCCGAAGGCCCCGACGGAGCGCTGGTACTTGCGGTTTCGTCCGACGGCGACCTGCTGCGCTCCTTTGGCGGCCGACGGCGCGGCTGGGCTGTCTCGGCACCATGTCACCACTCCTCCTACCGCTGGATGATGACCGACAGCCAGGGACGATCGATCGTCGGCATCGATGGTGCCATGCGTACCAAGAGCGGACATGCCACAACCTGCCACGTCGACGACGGCACCAGTCGTACGGGCGACCTGGTGGCACGGTTCACGCGGCGCGGGCGCGTCGACAGCACCTGGGCGACCAACGGGATTGCCGATGTAATCGAGTTGCTACTCGGAGCCGCCGGTCGCGACGTGACCTATGGTCGACCAATGATCTGGGACGACACGGACATCGTCACGATCATCATCGACAAGACACATGCCAGCGGCACAGACGCCACGCTTGTGGGGCACCGCCTGATCCGCATTCGCGGCTGAGCAGCCAATACCAGGGGCAGCAGGCTGCCCGTGTTGGGCAGGCGGATCGTCCGGGGCGAGCGGATCGTCCGGGCCGGCCGACGGTCCCGGGAACGACCGAGAGGCCGCCCATCCGGCCTGCACTTGCTGCAGCGGATGAGCGGCCCCGTTTCGGGTGTCGGCCCGTGCTCACCTTGGGAGGTTGACGGCGAGAAGGGGATCGCCATGAGCGTTGGGGCCGAAGTCGTATGTCAGGCGGCGATCAGTGCGTGCCCTGCGCCGCCACCGCTGAGCGCTGGTCCGCCGCCCGGACCGCCGCCAGTGATGCCCGGCCCGCCGCCCGGTCCACCGCCAGCGATCGCGGCGCCGCTCACCACGGCCGCAACTGCGACCAGACACAGTGCGCGGCGTATGACTGAGCCCCAGCGCCGACGGTTCCGTTGCGGCGTGCATGCGGTGATGGCTTGTGCGTTGCTCATGATCGAGTCCTCCATAGCGGGATGAGATTCGTGTCCGCTGCTCCTGGTGTGGTGCTGCCTTCACCCATCTCAACGGCCCGCTTCCTGAGAGCCACCTCAGAGGCGTGTAATCAATTCGTGAAGTCGCAGTTCCGACCCGATCGTCACACAACTGATACTCCGGCGGGACTACCCTGCCCACACCCGGCTGGCAACCGGGGAGACGGCATGGGGCCCGTGGTGTAACTGGTAACGCGACCGTTCTTGCCAGACGGGTGTTCGCTACACTGTAGGCACCGTCTGGCAAGATCGAGCATGTGAGACTCGTCTCACGCCATACACCATGGACAGGGGCGATCACCGCATCGTGCGGAGGTCGCCCCTGATGCTGTTTCGGGCCGAATTCGATCTGCTGCGGCGCAGTCAAGAATTGGCCTGTAATTGCCGATAATTGACGAATGCATGCGGTGGGGAGCAGGCAACGGGTCAGACGAATGGGAGTGCTGGTTACAGCGCTTGTCCTCTGCGGCCTTGTTGCGACACCAACTGCGAGCGCGGATCAGTGGGAGTTGGGAGCACTGCGCGCGCCGTCTGCCTGGAGTGCCGGCTACGACGGAACGGGAGTAACTGTCGCAGTCATCGATTCGGGAATTGTTGGTGGCAGCCATCCCGAGCTTGGAGCCCGTCTTGAGTTGGGCTGGGACTACTCATACGCCGATTCAAATCCCACCGATGACGCCGTGGGAGTTGAGTACTACGGCCATGGCACCGAAGTCACAGGACCGCTCGCCGCTGCGCGGGACGGACATGGGA
>CAYNNW010000191.1:0-5211 GCA_964398435.1 uncultured Gaiellales bacterium
GATGGGCACGTCACCAACACGCAGGACTATGACGTGTACGGCGCCCCAGCGCCGTCGACGGTCAGCACACTGACCACGAATACCGAGGCAGGTCGTCCCACCGGGTATACGGGGATGCGTGAGGACGTGGCGGGAGCAACGACGCATCATGGCACACGCGACCTAGCAAACGAATATGGGATTTGGACCACCACGGATTCTTACAGCGTGCCAGGGGAAGACTCACTGCTGTCTGATGATACTGCCACATCGAATCGCAGTTCCTACGGAGCAATGGATCCAATCAATTTGATTGATGCGACAGGCAACGCGCCTACTGGCTCCTCGGGAGGTGGTTACGGTCACCACCAAAACAATTTCTGTTTAGGCAATGTTCGTGCTTGCGTCGGTATTCGACAGGCAAAAGGCCAGTCACAGCGATGGGTTCGGCAGGTGGGTGGATCCGATTTCGGCCTCGGATCTGACGGCGATTCGTTCAATGCAATGCGCCACGCATATTGGATGGCTAGATCCGTGGCAAACATGCGGATGTGGCGATATGGCCACCACCGTCTTGGTCGTGCGCGGCGAAAAGCGATTGCATTTGGTATTGCGCATGAGGCTGACACATGGGAATCGTGCGTGTCTGCGAGAACAGCAAAGAACAGCAAGCATGGCGTTGGTCCTGATTCACATAGGCACGCTATGGATTTTTGCCGCCAAAGCGCTGAAATGGACAAGCGCAATAACAAAATTGGCGTCACGCTCATTGGTTCCGATCGATGCAATCAGCGTCGTAAGCGTTGGATTCAGCGATGCGTATGGGAAATGACGCTTGCCGGCAAGCTGAATATCATGCCTAGGCCAAACGATTGGAGCGATCCGTCGGGGTGGAGTGTCGCTCTTCGTCCTCCGCAAGGACAATCCTATTCCAACCGGATTCATGAGTATGGCGCAGGCCAAGGATGGGAGTGACTGGTGATTCCACATGGCCGAGTCCTGGCAACCATCTGTATTGTTAGCACGATCTTCTCATGTGTCGGAAGTAATCTAGCTATCCGTCGGGTCCTAAACACTCCTACGGTCAACGTACGAGATATGCCCCCGATTGATCGAGCTGAACTCGCAGGGTACCAGTGCGCCCTTAACGGTCGAATCCCATTTGAAGTTTGCCGACGCAAAGCGCACGCGGGTCGCCTTTGCGTGGGGCGCGGGTTGTGTTTTGGAGCAAGAAGTCGTCAAATGAAGATCAGCGAGTGTAAGCAGTGGGGAGCCATGGTCGCGCAAGCCACTCCACTCCTTCTATCCGTCGCGAACGTCAGCGCTCCCAAGCATTTCGATTGCGCATCGCTCATGTTGAATTGTGTTGGCGTTCCGACTGATTCAGTTCAGAACGCTGCTGACGATTGTACTGAGTGGCGGCCCGAATACTCCAATGCTGCGGTTAAGAAGCGTGATGCTCATGCAGCCGAGTTCGCAATTGATAACGTCGAGAGAATGTACATTAGCTTGTGGGTAGCCTCTCGTGGCAATCGTCCTCCGACATCCTTTGATTGGTCACGCCGCAAACTTGGAGGCACTACTGTTGCAAGGTAGCGAACCAATGCGTAATCGAGTAGTTGTTGCATTGCTAATTAGCTCAGTGGTTGCGGGATCCATCACTGGCGTCGTTATCGGAATTAGCGATGTGCGTGCAAAGACCCACCGATACGAATCGCAATCCCGTGCTGTTACGCAACGAAATCAGGCAGAACTTGCGATCTATAGATGTGTGTACGCCGACAACACCACTGACACAGAATGTCCTCGTCGGCGCATCGATGTTTGTAATGCACCAGACCGATGCGATTCAGATAGAAGTTTATGCACCTTCGCGGCCATGTCAGGCAAGCCGAATATGGAGGAATGCCTGTCTTCACGCCCTTTTCATGATCAAACTGGGCATCCTCAATACGTAAGAGGTAGTCGGCAGGCAGTTCGGAGTCTTACGAGGTTTCACGAGACCGTTTCCACGGCCCTATCGCATTCCACAATCTAGCCTCGCGCGGTCCGTAGTATCCACCGCAATCGAAGCACCCCACAGTAGAGATAGCCTACCCGACGCAAATCTCTACTCCCCCGGCCGGCATCAGGTTCACCTCCTCCACTTCTGGGTAAAGCGCGCGTATGCAGGCGTTTTTGCTTAACTGTGAATACGATTCGGCAAACAGACTAGTCTCAGTTACGAATACGACTCCAACATCGACTACTACCGAATCGATCACGTACGACGCCGAAGACAAGCGCCTCAAGGACACAATCAACAGCGGGCAATCCACAGTCGCGTACCAGAACACCCCTGACTCGGACACCCAGGTCTCGGAGACTTTGGCGGGGTCGGACAAGGGCGTTAGGTACACCATCGAAGCCCCGAACGGTGCGCAGCTGTGGGACTACACGGGTGGCACCCCGCGAATGACACTGACCGATCACCAGTCGACGGTCGCCGCGGAGCTGAACCCCACCGATGGGCATGTGACCAACACGCAGGACTATGACGTATACGGCGCGCCAGCGCCGTCGACGGTCAGTGCGCTGACCACCAATACCGAGGCTGGGCGGCCCACGGGATACACCGGCATGCGTGAGGACGTGGCTGGGGAGACGACGCATCACCAGGCCCGTGATTTGAGCGCGGAGTATCGGATCTGGACGACGACGGATCAGTATGAGGATCCGAATGAGGATGTCGAGCTTGCCCAAGGGTTTTCCACGGCCGATCGCACAGGCTATGGGGCGGATGATCCGGTCAATGCTGTCGACCCCGATGGGCATTCGCCGCAGTGGATGCACTTCTGGAACTCCTGCAGCTGGATTTGTACGAATGCCACAAATGCTGTCATCAATCAATCGAACCAGATCTGGAACCATCCAATTTCCCAGGCAATTGCTGCAATTAGCGGCGTCTCTGATGGAATTGGGTGCGCGAATGGCAGCAAGACATCGTGCGCACTAGCAGGAGTTTCCCTGTACCCACCAGTAAAGGGGCTTGGAGCAGCAGGGCGTGGAGGTCTTTATGGTGCTCGTGCTGGAAGGCACCTATTGGAATACCGAGCGTCGTACTATCTCGGCGCTCGCAAATTTATTGTCAAACGACATGCAATGGACCATATTCCTCCCGGCACGTCGGAGTCAGAATGGATTGTTCGCATTCGGAAAGCGCACCGATCGGCTCGAAATGGTGGTAGTAGGTCTAAGTTGCGTACTCGCAATGGGAATCACATTTATCTAGACCGACGACGACGTATGTTCCTGATACGGGAGCAAGGTACCAACGAAATCTTTCATGCAAAGTACCTAGGTAGCCCTGGAACGAGAGGTGACAAGCAATGGCGAAAGGCGGTCGAGAAAGCAAAACGTGAAGACGCAGAATTCAATGGCCAAGGGTCCTTTGGCAGGGGCTAGAACCTGGGGGAGGTAGACCATGCGAGAGCCTGATGGCGAAGTGGGTGACTGTCCAAGTTTCGATTCCGACATCGTGGTGACCAACTCAGGTTTGGAGTTGGCGGCTGCACTGACGGTTGGCGTCTGTTTTCCGCTCGGAGTCCGCGACCAGCTGAACCCCAGTGGATCAGAGATGGAAATCATGATAGTTGATGAAGGACATGGCCGGTCGTATTTGACCTTTTCGGCCCCAGGTTCACGGGACCTGGAAATCGTAGTGATTCTTGACGGATTACAATCGAAGATCGTTGGCATCAACATCGAGTCATTGGACGGATCGCAATCGCTTCTTGCGCCGAACTTGACTTCGTACCGACTGAACAGTAGAAAGTTGGCGGGTTCGGAGGGCGCCATCTCTCTACAATCAGCTGATCAATTCGTATCAACGGACTTATGCGTCTATCGATATGGTAGCTCTGCGATCGTTGATCTTCGATCGATCCAGCAGGAGCCATATAGCGGCATACGCCTAATACATCGGAGTACCGATCCAGATACCTCAATTCGAGGCCCGTATGCGACGCGCGATGATTTCCATGCAGTGCTAGATGAAGACAATGACATTGTCGGACTCATGTGTCCTTGGTCGGCAATCCCCGAGCGTGCGACTACTCATGCGCCTGATAACGGCCAACACAGATAAGTCATTGTCACTGACATGACCGATATTGTTCAGGCAGCATACGCGCTTGTGGCGCGTTGGCCGCGAGCGTCGGTGATCGGGCACTCCCCCCGGATCAGATTCACCTCCTCCACTTCTGGGTAAAGCGCTCAGATGCAGGCGCTTTTGCTTCACTGTGAATACGATTCGGCAAACAGACTAGTCTCAGTTACGAATACGACTCCAACATCGACTACTACCGAATCGATCACCTACGACGCTGAAGACAAGCGCCTCAAGGACACGATCAACAGCGGTCAATCCACGGTCGCTTATCAGAACACCCCTGACAGCGACACGCAGGTCTCAGAGACACTCGCGGGGTCGGACAAGGGCGTTAGGTACACCATCGAAGCCCCAAACGGCGCACAGCTGTGGGACTACACCGGTGGCACACCCAGGATGACGCTCACGGATCACCAGTCGACGGTCGCCGCGGAGCTGAATCCGACGGATGGCCATGTGACTGTGACGCAGGATTGGGACGTGTATGGCGCTCCATCCGTCGTCAGTGCACTGACGACTAACACGGAGAGCGGGCGGCCTACTGGGTATACCGGGATGCGTGAGGACGTGGCTGGTGAGACCACACATCACCAGGCGCGAGACTTGAGCGCTGAGAACCGAATTTGGACGAGCACGGATCAGTATGAGGACCCCGCTCAAGATCTGGAGGATATATCCCTCTCGGAGTCGGATCTGAACAGGGGGGCATATGCCGGCCTCAATCCGATCAATAATGCTGATCGTGATGGGCACCGATGCGCCACAGGCCTTGGTGGTTTGAGGAACATAGATCCGGACAATGGGCGGCGAGATCCTCCAGCCGTTTGGTGGCCCACAATTCGCAAGAGAACCTGGATTGATCTGGGCATGAGCTGCAATACCGAGAAGCGGCGCGTATGGTCATGGACGATCTACCGGCGGAAGCGTGCCCGTGAATGCACTCTCAACGATTGTGGGAACTATCGAGAGTGGCGAACCTCACCAACAAATTGGAATACACGAGGAATCCTGAGGAGCGAACGCCGACTCTGGAAGAACGGGCCGAAACGGGCAAAGTACAGTTGCACGTATCGGTACAAGGC
>CAYNNW010000192.1:0-5207 GCA_964398435.1 uncultured Gaiellales bacterium
CAGCCGCCGGCTACCACTTCGGTACGACGGCACCAGGACGGCGTGGTTCAGGTCAAGCTCCGGGTTCACGGCGGCAAACCAGTCGAGACACTCCGAGACTGCATCGCGGAACCCGAGTGGAGCAGCGCCGTCGTCTTGGGGGCGAAAGGTGACGTGCCAGCGGGGCGGCGCGGTGGCGAGCGAGCGGGCGGCTTGCACCATGCCGAGTCCGTGCTGACACCAAGAGCAACATCCCCAGGATTTCCAGCACTCCTTCGTCCCGGCCGCCGACACCTCGCGCATGAAGGTCGACAAAGCACGGCGAGTGCCGGGGGAACCATCCGGGCCGAGCCACCGCCGGCCGGCGTCGCACTGGGGCCACCGCTCGACCGACTGGCGGAGTAGCTCCTCGCCCGGGAATGGGCTCGACGTGCATCGACGCCGCCACCATGCCAAGGAAGCCACGAAAAGCGCGATCAGCGCATCGCCCGACTGGGTCACGTCGTTGATGTCCGTTCGGTACTCGTCCCTCATTGACATCGCCCACATGAACTCCGAAGCCGACAGGACGATAGTGCCGTCGTCAGCCGTCACGACGACCGGCAGAACGCGCACGCTGTCGTCCCGCACGTCGTATTCGACCTTCGATGCGTCGCGCTCCCACTGCCGTCGCTCGGCGCGTCGCTCCGACTGCGCCTTAGGACGCGGCAGCAGGTCGGGCTCGTCAGAGGCGTTCACACGCGGCATGACGCAAGTCTACGAGGCGCCAGAAGTCAGCGCCTTCCACGACGCCTTCGCACCTTCCCACAGGGCCGAGCCGATCTGAGCACCGATGGAATCTCCAACGCCGCCGATGATCAAAAGGACGGCTCCCGTGAGCCACGGCACCGGGCGCTTCCAACGGATACCGTAGACGGGGACCATCGTCTCCCGGTGATGGTCGCTGAGGCGCAACCGGAAGGTGCGCTCGAAGTCGGAGACCGAGGATGGCGCGGTACGTCCGAGCACGTCCACCACCATCCGCCGCCAGTACCTTCGGAACCCGAGTTGGGGGAATACGAACGTAACGGTGCGGGCGTCGTGGGCGCCCAGCTTCAACCCCGAGCGAGCAGGCGCCTTGCTGCTGTATTCATCCAGCTCGGTACCGACGAGCAGGCCGTCCGGCCCCATGCGGGCGTAGCTGTTGATGGTGTAGCTGAACGTCAGCTCGACAGGCGTGCTCGCCTTGAGCAGAGGCTCCGCCGGGCGTACCCAGATTTCCACCTCGCCGGGCCTGTCCAGCACCTTCGACATGACGCTGGCTGGGAACTTCGCCGAGCCCTGGACGAAGTCTGGGTGGCCCTCGATGACACTGGGCGCGAAGTCCACAGCATCGAAGTCGATGTCCTGGTCGCTCTCCAGCCGGAGCGTCCACCGGACGACCGCGTTGCCGGCTAGGTCGAGGTGAATCTCCTTCGCCGACCGTACGGTAAGCACGGCCTACTTCTTGCCGCCGCCGGTGCCCCCCGAGGACGACCCTGAGCCGCCGCTGCCCGAACCGCCCGAGCCTCCAGGTTTCCAGCTCCCAGTCGGTGTAGTCGTCACCTGCACTGATGACTTACTGCCCGTCCGGACGTTACCGCCCGAGCCGCCGGAACCACGCGTTGTGCCTCCGGTTGAGCCGGAACTGCCGCTACTTCCCTTGCTTCCCTTCGGAGCCATTCGGGCCCCCCTCCTGCTTCGTGTTGTCGTTCGTTTGGGACCCGGCTTGCCACGCCCCCTTCGGCGTGGTGCTCACCTGCACCTTGCTGGAGTTCTCCTGGAGATGTGTAGGGCTGCTGTCGGCGTTGTCGGTCACCTCCGTATTGTCACCGATCTGGCGGACGGAGACGTATGGGTAGCATGTGGGTAGCAGCGCACGTTGACCTCGACACGGTCATGCACTGGAGTCGGCTTGATGCCGTGGAATCCACGCTGTGCCGTCAGTTGCACGCGTCAACAGGTGTCGGAATCTACCTTAGGAGCAGGGGTTTCTGCCGTTTGCCTGGAGTCGGAGCCTCGAAGCACCCAGATAGGCAAAACCCCCGCTTGTGCGAGGGTTTTGATACTCCCCGGGCTGGATTCGAACCAGCAACCCTTCGGTTAACAGCCGAATGCTCTACCATTGAGCTACCGAGGAATGTCGATCGGGCACGCCTCGCGGCGCTGCTCCGATGCTTCGCACTGTACCACGCGATCCGGAGCTTCGAAACCCCGATTTCAGCGCCGGTCAGTGTGCAGCAGCCAGCCCGGCGATGCCGTCAGTGACGGAGACATAGTCGACGCCGATTGCCTCGGCAACCGGCTGATTGGTGACCTGCCCGGCAATGATGTTCGCGCCGCGTGCCAGTACCGGATCGGCTGCGAGTGCTGCCTGCGTGCCGGCATCAGCGATGCGCAGCACGTATGGGAGCGTGGCGTTGGTCAGCGCCTTGGTCGACGTGATCGGCACGGCACCGGGCATGTTGGTCACGCAGTAGTGCATGACGTTGTCCACCTCGTACACCGGATCAGTATGGGTTGTCGGCCGGCTGGTCTCGAAGCAACCGCCCTGATCGATGGCAACATCGACAACAACGCTGTTGGGACGCATGGCCCGCAGCATGTCGTGGGTCACGAGCTTCGGAGCCTTGGCTCCCGGCAGCAGTACCGCACCGATGACCAGGTCGGCATCGGTGATCAGGTCTGCAACGGCAAGCGTGGTCGAGACGATCAGGTTCAGCCGCCCCTCGAGGATGTCCTCGAGATAGCGGAGCCGGTCGATGCTCGTATCGACGATCGTGACATTGGCGCCCAGGCCGAGTGCGATGCGGGCGGCGTTGTAGCCGACCATGCCACCACCGAGCACCACAACCTTTGCCGGCTTGACGCCAGCGACGCCGCCCAGCAGGATTCCGCGGCCGCCAAGCAGTCGCTCGAGGAAGTAGGCCCCCACCTGTGGGGCAATCTTGCCGGCCACCTCACTCATCGGCGCAAGCAGCGGGGTGCGGCCGTCGTCGGTCTGAACGGTCTCGTACGCGATGCAGGTCGCGCCACTGGCCTGCAGATCACGGGTGAGATCAGGAGCAGGTGCCAGGTGAAGATACGTGAACAGTGTCTGGCCGGGGCGCAACAGTGATGGCTCGTCTTCGACGGGCTCTTTCACCTTGAGCAGCAGGTCCGCTTCATTCCAGACATCCTCGCGACTGACAATTGTCGCACCGACCGCGCGATACGCATCATCCGTGAACTGGCTTCCCTCACCAGCGTAGGCCTCCACCAGCACCTCGTGACCGCGCTGCACGAGCTCGTGCGCACCGGCTGGTGTCAGGGCGACCCTGTATTCATCGGTCTTGATCTCGGCTACGGCTCCGACGCGCATGACTGACTCCCGTCGTGCTTTCGTGGTGTGTCGAACCGTGCGAGCCTACCGGCTGGACGCATCGACTGCGTGGGCGACCAGTTGGCGGGCCACGCTCATCATGCCGACGAGGTCAGCAACGTCGATGTATTCATCGGCGGTATGGATCATCCGCATGGCGTTGCACATATTGACGCACGGCACGCCGGCAGCGTTGAACACGTTTGCGTCGCTGCCACCGCCGCACGGGATCAACCGCGCTTCGTATCCAGCCGACTGGAGTGCCTGCGTTGCATGCCTGACAGCCGGTGTAGACGCGGTGAATGAATAGGCGCGGTACTCCTCGTGCAGGTCCACGGTGACGTCCACGCCACAGCTGGTTGCCGCATCGCTGATCGCATCGAGCGCATCCTGCGCGATCTGCGCCGCGCGGTCGTGATCGAGGCTTCGCGCCTCACCGCGGATCGTGCAGTGCTCCGGCACGATGTTCACTGCTGAGCCACCGCTGATCAGCCCTACGTTTGCAGTGCTGCGATCATCGACGCGACCGTGCGGCATGTTGCAGATGGCCAGCGACGCCGCTCGGATGGAGCTTCGCCCGCCTTCCGGTGCAATTCCGGAGTGTGATGCAACCCCGGTGAACTGTGCCCGGATCGAGTACTGGGTTGGGGCCTCGACGACGATCCCGCCAATGTCGTCCGCGTGGTCAAAGACGAACCCGTACCGTGCAGCAAGTGAACTCGCGTTGAAAGCCTTCGCTCCCAGCAACCCCAGTTCTTCGCACGGCGTAAAGACGATCTCGACCCCGGCGTGCGGGACCGTCCCTGTAGCAAGCTCACGAGCCAGCTCGAGCATGACTGCAACGGCGGCTTTGTTGTCGCCTCCGAGAATGGCCTGATTCGAATTGGTGATCCGGCCATCCTCGAGCACCGGAACAACATCGTCCTCGAGAGCAACGGTATCCAGATGTGAGCAGAGGAAGATCGGTGTGCCAGCTGCCGTGGGCGCAATGGTTGCGTGGATGTTCCCGCAGCCGGCCGGCACTGTCGCCGCGGCATCGTCCTCGGTCCAGGGGATCCCGAGGTCGTCGAGGTAGCCGCGCACGTACTCAGCGGCAGGGCCCTCTTCGCGGGCTGGTGAGCGCAGGGCAGCAAGTTCGATGAACGTGTTGACGACCGGTGGGTGCCCGGACGTCGGGCGCACGACAGTCTGCTCGTTCACGCGTCAACACTCTCGCTTGGCGTGGTTGTGTGCAGCACCTCGTGCCGGTGATGGACGGCGGCACGAACGAACTCGCGGAAGAGCGGCTCCGGTCGGGTTGGTCGCGAGATGAATTCCGGGTGGTACTGGCAGGCAACAAAGAACGGGTGGTCGGGCAGCTCTATTGCCTCGACGAGCCGCCCGTCCGGGGACGTTCCTGCGACGACGAGTCCTGCCTCCTCGAGCCGCGGCCGCAGCTCAAGATTGACCTCGTAGCGGTGACGGTGCCGCTGCGCCACAGTTTCCGATTCGTAGGCTGCATGCACCTTGGTGCCCGGAACCAGGTGCACGGGCTGCGCGCCCAGCCGCATCGTTGCCCCCATGTCGGTGACCTGCTTCTGTTCCGGCAGCAGATCGATCACTGGCCATGGAGAATCGGCGTCGAACTCGCTGCTGTTGGCACCAGCCATTCCGCACTTGTCACGTGCGAATTCCACGACTGCCACCTGCATGCCCAGACAGACCCCGAAGTACGGCACTCCATGTGTTCGGGCCCAGCGGACCGCGGCGATCTTGCCCTCGATTGCGCGCGGACCAAATCCTCCCGGAACGAACACACCGTCGACGCCGTCCAGCGCCGTGGCAACGTCATCGTCGGCAAGCGCTTCGG
>CAYNNW010000193.1:0-439 GCA_964398435.1 uncultured Gaiellales bacterium
GAGTCTGCGTGAGCGAGGGCCTCCCAGGCAGCGTCTATGTCGACCTGGTCCTCGCTGGCATGGACGCCGCCGTCGCGACACAGTTCGGTACGAATTGCATCGAACATGAAGCCGAGTGACGATGTCGGCAGCTCGTTCATGCCCGGTGCCAGCTGAACGCACAGTGGGCGGTCCTCCGGCTTCGCATCGGCGGGCAGGTCTGGCAGCAGCGCCCGGAGCGACCCCGCCAGTGCGGCCGAGCGATATGGCTCAAGCGATGGCAGGAAGTGTCGGCTCGGCGTTGTGCCGGTGGTGGTGCTCGAGTGCCAGACCGCAGCGTCCTTGCCCTCAGCATGTCCCGCGACGCGCAATTCCTTGAACGCGCTGATCGGCAGCGCTGGAATCGCTGTCCAGTGCCCAATGGAATCCACCGATGAGCCGCTCGCGTCGCAGCTCAGAT
>CAYNNW010000193.1:449-5183 GCA_964398435.1 uncultured Gaiellales bacterium
GCTCAGATCACACCAGTCGCGATAGACCGGTATTGATTCGTACTGGGCATGAAACACCTGCAGAGCAAGTGAATTGAATGCGCTGTCTGACCACACGCCAAGTCCATCGCTGGCGGTTGCAACGATCGCATCGAGCACTGCCGATGCTGCCTCGATCAGCGGCGTCGGTACGCCCGTCAGGTCGCCGAAGACGCCTGCGTCAGACGTGTGCTGTGGTGATGGGTTGTTCATCTGGAAGGCATGGATTCGTCAGCCTGCGATGCGGCGGGTTGCCGAAGACAAGTAGCATTGTCGCGCATGTCAGCTGAACTCGTCACGATCTACTTTGAGCGCACGTTCGATGCGTCACACGTGCTGCCCGACCACCCGGGCAAGTGCTCGCGGCTCCACGGACACACCTATCGTGCTCGCGTGTGGCTGACGGGTACCCCCAATCCCACCACCGGAATGGTCGTCGACTTTCTTGAGCTGAAGCGCATTGTTGACGAGTGGGACCACGCCCACCTCAATGACCTCGTCAGCTTTCCGCCGACAGTCGAGCTGTTGGCCTGTGAACTGCGACGGCGAATCCTCGACGTCGCCTCATCAGGATCAGGCGCCACGTCGACAGTTGGATGCGTGGTACGTCTGTCAGAGACTCCGACCAGCTGGGCGCAGGCCGGTGGCGACCCCGCCGAATACGATCCGGTGCCGGAGGCATCGAATACGTATCCGGCAGACCTTCCCAATGATGACCAGCCTCCTGGCGATCGCCAGATCGGATCGCTGGTTCCGTGACCGTTGCCGGTCACGACACGTTGCCGGTGATCGAGGTCTTTCATTCAATCCAGGGTGAGGGAATTCGGGCCGGAGAACCGGCGACATTCGTTCGGCTGGCGGGCTGCAACCTGCGCTGCAGCTGGTGCGACACGCCCTACTCCTGGAGCGCCGAAGGTGTGCGCGATGCGCGTCGCACATTGACGGGCGATCTCGCCCGTACCCTCCGCGAATCGTCACTTGTATTGACCGGCGGTGAGCCGCTGCTCCATGCGCACGAGCGGCTCGATGGATTCTTCAGGGCCGCGCGGAACGAGGCAGGTGTTCACCACATCACCGTCGAGACCAATGGCACGATCGCGCCGTCGACACTGTTGTTCGATGTCGATCTCTGGTCTGTCAGTCCCAAGCTCCATGGCAGTGGGCACATGCCGGAACAGGCGATCGTCAGGGAATTCGTCGAGCGTGTTCCCGACCGTCTGCAGCTCAAGTTCGTGATCGCCGATCTCGAGCGGGACCTGGATCAGATGTGGCAGCTGCTGAGTGAGGTGCAGGCTCCGGCATCTGTACCGATCATTGTCCAGCCGGATGGATACCGGCCCGACTACGGTGCGGCACTTGCCGAACTTGCTGAGCTGGTTGGGGCGGACGACGAGCCCGATCCCGACATCCCCTCGCGTGCGCGGCGCGCACGTGTGCGAGTGCTGCCGCAGGTACACCGCGTTGCCTGGGGTGCGGACGCGCGCGGCGTCTGACACCGGGCAGCAGCGGTATGACTCAGCGCCCAGGCTGAGCGATGGCTGCAGCTATCGTCTCAACGGCCTGCTCCATCAGCGCGGCGGGGAGACCCAGCGGCGGAAACAGTGTGATCGACGATCCATCGCTTCCCGACGGGACCACGATGACGCCTGCTTCGAGCAGCCGCCGGGCAAGGTCGACGCCGCCCCCCGGTACCCCGGTGTCGATTGCTGCCAGCGCGCCGCGACAGCGCAGTTCAGTGCCCTTTGACACGCCAGCCAGGCGATCGGCAATCGGCACAAGTGCGGCTGCAAGATCCCGCGTACGGTCGGCCGGATCAAGCTCGTCGTACAGCGCGAGCGATTGCGAGATGGCTGCGCATCCCAGCACGTCGCCCACGTGAGTCGATGTATGCGCAGGCTCTCGTCCGGCACGTGCGTCATCTCCCCAGGCGGCCTCGGCGACGTCGGCCGCTGCAATCACCGCAGATACTGGAAATCCACTCCCGATCGCCTTCCCAAGACAGAGCAGATCCGGGTTCAGCCCGGCATCTACCAGCGGGTCGCCCGTGCGCCCACCACCAGTCATGACGCTGTCAACGATCAGCAGTGCCCCCGCGCGCGTGCACTCGCGCCGAAGGCCGGTCAGAAATCCATCAGGTGGAATTCGCACGCCGGCGCGTCCCTGAATCGGTTCAACGATGACGCAGGCAACATCGTCTGCGACCTCGGGAACGATTCCCCACGGATACCGCTCGATCTGTGTCTCAGGCGGGAGCAGAGCCGCCAGCGGTGCCCGAAAGTGATCGGACCAGGTTGCAGCAAGCGCGCATCCACTCGTGCCGTGATACGCCCCTTCGAATGACGCGATCCGCGACCTGCCGGTTGCCATGATCGCCGTTCGGATTGCCATGTCAACGGCCTCACTGCCGGTATGGAATACCAGCGAGCGCAGCTCGCGTGTCCAGCCCTGTTCGTGCGCGCGCGTCGTCAGCGCCGCGTTGACTGAGCTCCGCGCTCCGGTCGTCGCAAGGTCACCGAGCCCAGGCGCGTTCCCCAGCTGGTCCAGGCCGTTGCGCAACAGCTGCGGAATGTCGATGTGTCCGTGAATGCGCGCACCGAAGCACTGCGCCAGATCGAGAACGCGCCGGCCGCGTGTATCGGTCATGAACCACGCATTGGCCGTCGCCCAGGTCGGGGACCACGGCGCTGCGTACCCCGGGAATTCGTGCTGGTCAGCGTGCACGTTCGCTGCGTGCCGGTCGCACGCTCGTATGCGAGCTGGGGCTTGTGCGTTGATCTCGGCGCAGCCGTGCCCGCATTCCGCCCAGCACGTCTGCTGCTACGTGTCCGGCAATTCGTGGGTTCTCGCGCAGTCGACGCAGCGAGTACTCGTACCAGCGGGCGCCGTACGGAACGTAGATGCGGACCGAGTGTCCTTCGGCGACGAGTCTGTTGCGCAGTGGCTCCTGGACGCCCAGCAGCATCTGATACTCGTATCCGTCCGGCTTCACGTCATACTCGCGTACGAGTTCACCGGTGCGTCGAACAAGTTCCTCGTCGTGCGTCGCCCAGGCAACGTGGCAACCTGCATCGAGCAGAACCCGCGACAGTTCGATGTACGAGTCGTTGATTGCCGCCATGTCCCGCCAGGCCAGCTCTTCCGGCTCGACGTAGATTCCCTTGACCAGCCGTACCCGGGCGCCCATGGCAGCCATGGATTCGGCATCCCGCATGCTGCGGCGCAGATACGACTGCAGTACCACGCCGGTGCTCTCAAACCCGTCTGCGCGAAGGTGCCGATACGTTTCAAGCGTCTGGTCGGTCCATGGGGTGTCTTCCATGTCGATCCGCAGAAAGCCGCCGAGCTGGGATGTCCGCTCCGCCAGCTCGCGGGTCAGGTCGTAGGCAAGCGAGTCGTCGATGCCAAGCCCCAGGGCGGTCAACTTGACTGACACGTTGATTGCGGCCTGATCGTCCAACGACGCCAGCCGATCCAGCGCCTCGACATATGCGTCGCGCGTCTGTTCTGCCTCGTATCGTCGTCGGATTGATTCGCCCAGAACGTCCAGCGTCGTCAGCATGCCGCCGCGCCGCAGTGTCTGGACGGTGGCGATGGCCTCGGCCAACGTTTCCCCAGCGATGTACGGCGCCGAAAAGTGGCGCACCATCCGACGGGGTACGAGCGGCAGCGACCGGGCAAGGGCGCGGTCCCTCAGTCGGGGTGTTGTGGAGTGGGGGCGTGTGGGCGAAGACATGGGCGCCGGACAGTATAGGAGTGGTGACTGCCTCCTGCGTTGCGCACCCAAGCTGGTCCTGCAGCTTGTCTGACGTGATCTGGCCAACGTTTCTTTCCTGGTGAATCGGACCAGAATTGCTGTGAGGGGGCGCACCATCGAGAATCCGGGGAGCTCCCCGATCCGACGCCGTGCGAGCCAGAAGACGTCGATTCGGATGAGGGGACCAGGATGTCGAGACCATCGCACCCGACAGGACCTCCCGGCAGCCATGCATGTGTGGGCTGTGGGTGTCCCACCTATCGGAATCGTGATGATGGTCTGTGCCCGAGGTGCGCTTGGCACGCCGAGTCGCTCATCGAGCAGATCGAGTTGGCGTCGCTGGATCGCGACCTGACCCTGCTGGCCCAGTTCGAGGCGTTCTGCCAGGCGCGTGATGCTGCCCGCGACCTCGCGGAGGCGCGGGACGTGGCAATCTCGAACATGCGAGCTGCGATCCGTCGCAGTAACCAGGACATCCCCAGCAGCCCCGACTCGGTGCCGCGGCTCCCGTGGCCCGACCGCCAGCCGTCGGCATATTCGATTCGCCTTCCACGGGGGGCGTAGGTACCGGGTGGCCCACAGTGGCCGCCCGCGTTGCCAGCACAGGACACACCTGCGAAACCCCCTGTTCAGTGCCTGATGGGTCTGCGATAGCCAGACGCTGATAGACCCACCCTGTAGGAGTGTCCTGATGAAGCGACTGAAAGCCTTGCTGGTTACGGCGATGCTGCTCGGCTCGGTGAGCGTGCTCAGTGGTTGTGGCGACACGGGAGCCCAGCGGCTCTCTGCCATGGACCACGGTCTCGCTGCAACCGATACGCCGCTGGCACCGCTCGACGGAACCGGCTCAGATCCGTTTGGCTCGTACGATCCCTCGACCGGATTCGGTGCCGATGCGGGCAATCCAACCTCGCCGTTCGACAGCGACAGCTACTGCGGCGGTTACGCCGAGAACGTGGGCC
>CAYNNW010000194.1:0-5179 GCA_964398435.1 uncultured Gaiellales bacterium
CAGGTTGTCGGCGCCACGGCGACCAATACG
The DNA here is from genome assembly GCA_964398435.1 of uncultured Gaiellales bacterium. Classification (GTDB taxonomy): domain Bacteria; phylum Actinomycetota; class Thermoleophilia; order Gaiellales; family SKUG01; genus CAYNNW01. Next base: position 31 of record CAYNNW010000194.1, read on the forward strand.
CTTGGACTACTCACGCCGTCGGCCAATCCAGGCGCGGCGGTGGCTATTTTGGCCAGTGATGCGACAGGCAAGCTCACGCTTCCTCTGTTCGTGGCAACCACAAGCGTTTCAACTCCCTCTCTCATTTCGGCGCCGGCGGTTGAACTGGCGATTTCGTCCGGTGCTGACACGCTGCTCAATCCTGGCGGCTTGGTCAAGTTGGGATCCGGAAAGCTAATCCGTTCCAACTCGTTTACGAGCGGCTTCGCTGGGGCGGGATGGCAGGCAGACGACGGCGTAATCACCACTGGCAAAACGTCACTCGAAGTTGACGATCTGACCATTCGTGGTCGGCTGCGGGTCTACGAGCTGCTCATCCAGCAGATTCGGGCCACGAACGGCAGCGTGTTTGTGTCTTCGACCGGCAAGGCCAAAACGGTCACGGGTGGGCCATCGAGCTACACCATTGCGGTGGATAGTGCAGATGTTCACGGCTTCCTGGCCGGCGACTTGATTCGGGCGCAGCGCTTCACGGGCAGTGGCGTCTACCAGTCCGATCTGCAGGTGACCAGCGTCACCAATGCATATACGTTCGTGGCCACCAAAATTGCGGGCGATGCCCCGGCATCCGGGATGGAGTTCGTGCGGCTCGGCAGCACGTCGGATGCGTCACGCCGCGGCAGCATCTATCTCACGGCCGACGATTCGGGCGCTCCCTTCATCGACGTGGTGGACGGCATCAGCTCTCACGCGGCGTGGAACAGCCGCACGGCTGACGCCGGCGTCAAGGTGCGCATCGGGCGCATTACCGGTATTACTGGCACGGCGAACGAATACGGCTTGTGGGCCGGCACGGGCACCGGCAACACGGCGCAATCGCTGGTGGCAAGTTCCAGCGGTGTGACGCTCAACAATGTTCCGCTGTCCTTCAAGGCGGGCAGCAGTACGGTTGTGATGCAGCTTTCGCCTGGCGCCGGAAATGCCGTGCCATCGATTGCCCTGGGCGCAACCCTACCGACCGGTCCGTTGGTTGGCGACGGGCTATGGATGGGCAAAGATTCCGCCGACTACGAGTTCCGTGTAGGCACGGTTTCCGGCGGGGCGCTGGTCAAGGGGTTGCACTGGGACGGCACAGCGCTGAACATCGTGGGTAACGCAATCATTGGGCCAGGCGTCGGGTTCACTACGACGGCTCTAGCGCACTGGAAGTTTGACGCGCCGACTAGCAACCCGTATCGAGTTAATCTCAACACGCACCTGGGGCAGTATCCGGTGACGATTGCAAATTCCTACCGCGGCGATGCGGGGCGGTTCGGCGGCGGACTGCAACTGCGTCCGGGTGGCACCAACTATATCGACAATCCGAGCTTTGAGGTCAACACGACCGACGTATGGGGCGACTATAATCTTGGCGTTTCGTCCCGCGTTGCGGGTGGAGTAGCTGGAAATTATTGCTGCAGCTTTGCGACCGGCGCAACGACGAATCCGTACCTCTACTGCTCGGCAGCGCCAACGATGACAACCGGGGAGGTTTGGATATTCTCAGGATACATCAAGGCTGGGAACCCACAGTCAGTTGGCAAAACAGTCACGCTCAACCTGAGAGAGCAACCGGCGGGGACTACTACATCTGCAACATTTACGCTCACGAACGAATGGCAGCGGGCCAGGGTTTCACGGACGTTGACTCATGCTGCGCCCACCTCCCTCAATGTGTGGTTCGTCTTCAACTCGACGGGTGGATCGGGTGATGTGCTGCTGATTGACGCTGTACAGCTTGAGTCGTCCGTACTGCGTGGCTACATCGATGGCAGCTTCGATGGCGTAAGCTGGGCGGGCACCGCGCACAACTCCGCTTCTACGCAGGCGGGGAACAGCTACCTCATATACAGCAAGTCGATCCTACCGCAAGACCCGACTAACGGCACCGTCATGCTCTGGGTGAAGCAGGATTTTGTGTCCAGTTCTGCTTCGTACAATACGGTGTTCCGGTACAGCGGTACGTCCGGCAATATCATCCTGCGCTCCAGGCCGTCCGACGGACTCTGGCAGGCGTATTGGGGTGCTGGCGTAACATCCACCGCCGGCGTAGCAGATTACACTGGGCAGTGGCAGCACGTCGCTGTCACGCGCACAGGAGGCACTACCAGACTCTATGTAAATGGAGTCTATCGCAGCAGCGTCGGCAATACTGAGCTTGAGTATCACGCAACAAACGGCGTGTATTTGGGCTATTCAAGTGATTCTGCGGTTGCTGTAATTGATGAAGTGACCATCCTCGACCGTGCGCTCAGTGCGGACGAAATTGCGCAGATATACCAGTCGGGCTTACCGCTCAATGTGCCAGTGTCCAATCATGAGTTGTCCGTGTCGAATGGCGGCCTATCGGCTGTGCGGGTGAACTCGCTGGGCGTCACGGCCATCAACGAGACGGGCGACGAGTCCTTTGCTCTGGCGAGCGGGGCGTTGACCTGGGGTACTCGCTACAGTGGAGGCAGTGCGTTGGCGTCGGGCGACCTGGTGCTGGGCGACCCGGACCAGTTTCACCTGATGTACGACGCGAGCGCGGCGAGCCTGCTCATCGGCAAGGCAACAGAAGAGCACATCGCCATCAGCAGTACCAGCTTGCAGGTGAAGTACAACACGACGGCATACGTCACGATTGACAGCGGAGGTGCAACGTTCTCCGGGTCCGTCACGGCGAGCAGCGGCAGTATCACCGGTGCGTTTGACGTGGGGGCTGCCCTGCGGGTCCATACGGGCGGCAGCATTTATTCCGGTGCGGCCTCCACGTGGCAGTCCGCCGGTTACCAGCTCCAGTACAACGCCGGCACGCCGCGCCTGTACGTCGGCGACGGGGGCGTGACGGCCGGCGACAAGTACCTGATGTGGGACGGCACAAATATCGAGTGGCGGGGAGTCAATACCAGCTTGACGGCCGCCGGCCTGTTCACGGCCAGCAACGCCAGCATCACGGGCGCCATCGACGCCAACTCCGGCACCATCGGCGCGCTCACTGTGGATGGTGCGCTGACCGTCGGCACGGGCGGCAGCCTGGCCGCAGGCGCAACCAGCTACGCCGCCGGCACAGGCATCTGGCTGGAGTACAACGCGGGTACGCCGCGGCTGCGCATCGGTACAACGGCGGGAAACAGGTTGACCTGGGACGGCACCACGCTGACCATCGCCGGCAACGGGGCAGGCGTGACGGCCATCAGTGGCAGCAACATCACGACGGGCACCATCGACGCGTCGGTGGTTACGGTGTCGAATCTGAACGCCGGCAACATCACCACGGGCACGTTGAGCGCCGACAGGATCGGCGCTACCAGCATCACGGCGGCCAAACTGAGCGTCACTACGTTGTCGGCGATTGCGGCGGATATGGGGAGTATCACGGCTGGCTCCATTGTCATTGGCACGACAAACAAGATCTGGCTCAACGATTCTACGGATGGTGCTCTCAATATCGGCGGGGCGGTAAAGGCAAGTGCTCCATTCAAAGTGACGGCGGCGGGTTTGCTGACGGCGACGGGCGCAACCGTTAGCGGTACGATTAACTCCACTGACGGCAATATCGGCGGATGGACGCTAGGTGTGACGACGCTAACCGGTGGAGATGCGGTACTGAGCAATACCGGCTACCTGCGGCTGGGCGGTGCGTCGGCAGATCGATTCTGGGCATCGGCGGTGCACTCTACGCATCGACTGTGGATCGGCGACGACACGGCCTCTAGCGCGCCCTTCCGGGTCACGAAGGCAGGCGCATTGACGGCGACGGGCGTAAACGTCACCGGTAGTATTACGGCTGAAAGCGGCAGCATTACGGGCGTGCTGACTGTTGGCGCAAGCGGCGAGATCCGGCAGGGCAGCGGCACGTGGGGAAGCAACTTCACCGGGCTGCGCGTTTGGAGCGACGGCGGCGTCGGTCGCATTGCTGGCTACAACAGCAGCACCGCGCAGTGGTGGGCCAGCACAGACGGCACGCTGCGCGCAGGCGCCGGCAATGTGCGGCTCGACACGACCGGGGTGTCGCTGCTGCTGCCGGCAATCGCAGGGGCATTCTCGGAGTCGGAATTGACGACGAATGCGGCGGCCATGCGGTGGTTGCCCTCGCTGTCGAGCACGTGGACGTCAGCCAGCGATTTGTCGGCGCTGTACGCGTATCGAGAAACCACTTACGACTCGAACGATGTGGCGCTCGTGAGTCGCGTCGGCAGCAGCGCCTACACCACGCGCACGGCGCGGGTGCTGCTGCAGCCGATGCTCTGGACTGGCAGCGTTTTCAAGCAGGCGAATCTGATCGCCAGCATCAACAACACGGATTCGCAACTGACCTGGGACGGGACCAAGTTTGCCTTGAGTGGAGGATACATGGAGTTCGCAGAGCAAACAGCGCCATCGGCTGGCGCTGCAAACAGCGCACGCCTCTTTGCCAGAGACAACGGCAGCGGCAAGACGCAGCTTTGCGTTATTTTCAACACCGGTGCAATTCAAGTGCTCGCAACACAACCATAAGCGGAGGATCAATGGACGAAACGACGTATGCGCAGCGCGGTCGCCAGATCGCCACGATTTTCGCCAACCTGGCGGATGATATCATGGCGTGGCGTGACACGTACTGGGATCGTGGGTACAGCGACCCAGCGATGACGGATGAGGATGTAGCAGGCGCCGGCGTGACGGCGAGCGACGTGGTCGGACTGATCACGTTCGCCGATGCGCTGGAGACGTTCTTGGTGGCAAATCGCGCATACGTCAGCCGTATGCGCAACGACATGTAAGGAGAAGGTGCAAGTGGCGAAGTCCAAAATCACACTAGGTCAGGTGGACCCGGTTGGGCTGGCGTGCCAGACGGCGCTGGGGGTGGCGCAACAGTACGGACTGCGGTTGAAGTTGCGCGAGATTCTGCGAGGCTTGGAGCCGCACGCGGCGGACCTGGAGGCAGAGAAGGCGCGCCTGGTAGACGAGTTTGCCGAGAAGGACGCCGATGGCAAGCCTATTCAGGATGGCGACAGATTCCGCTTTGGAGAGCACGAGCCGGAAGTAAATCGACGTTGGGATGATTTGCGCAGCGCAACGGTGACGATCAGCCATAGTCTGAAATTCGAGGACGTGGCCGGGCTGCCGGCTGATCCTGCGCTGGATGGTTTGGAGTTGCTGTTGGGGT
>CAYNNW010000195.1:0-5165 GCA_964398435.1 uncultured Gaiellales bacterium
ATTGCCGCGCGGAACAGCGGCTCGATCGCAGCAGCGTACGCCTGGATTTCACGCTGCGCATTCTCATGGTTCCGCAGCGACAGGAAGTTCATCAGGGCGCGGGCGTTCACTGTCCAGTAGAACTCGGTATAGATCCCAACCGGCAGCACCGATCGCGCAACTTCCTTTGCCACACCCGTTGCCAACAGCTCCTGGTACGTGGTCCAGGCGCTGGAATATGCAGCCCGCATGGCCTCACGCGTGGCTTCGGCACGCTCGGGGTCAACCCGGTCGAACGAGTAGCTCCCCGGCTTGCCGACCTGCTCCCGAACATGCTCGGGCTCGGGAACATAGAACTCCTCGATCATCTCCTTGTATCGGGCGGAGTACTCGTTGAAGCTGCCGATCCTGTGCCTAAACCACTCGCGAGCGACAAAGATCGGGCAACGAACGTGGAAGCGAAAGGCATTGTGCTCGAAGGGCGTGCCGTGACGCTCGCGCATCAGAAACCCGATCAGGCCGCGGTCGGCGCCGTCGATCTCGGTCTTCCTGACTCCGAATGACACCCGCGCCGAGTTTGCCACCGACAGGTCGTCGGCCATCGTCGCGTCGCATCGCACGAATCCATGGTCGAGCACATGCACGATTGTCGGATCGTCAGGATCGATCCGCGGCGCAATCGGCGGGGCAGCCACCCCTTCCACAGTCTCGACGTTGTCGGGAGTCAATGCAGGCGGCGAGGTGGTGTCCATGCAACGCATGGTATCGGCCAGCGCGGACCTCGGTCCAGCGCCCGTGAATCGCGACGGGCCGTCGCGGGTACGATATGGGCGTGGCCCCGCTGTTCGACAACCTCAAGCGCCTTGTGATCGGCGACGACAACGGGCCGCCAAGCCCGGCTACCGTTCATCTGTCGCAGGTGGGCGATGAGATGTACAACGATTCGGCCGGAGCTGCGACCGCCAACTGCGGACCAGCATCGGTCATCATGGCTGTCAGGCTGGTGGGGCGCGAGGTACCGGGCGGCGACACGCTCTCCGGCGAAGCGTTGATCGACCACATCCGGCAGCTCGCCACCTCCAGCTCCAATCGTCTGGCGGGGACCACCAACCTCCATCTGCAGCGAATCCTGACAATGTCAGAGTGCCAGTGGCGGGTTCTGACGCACCCCAAAGACATATTGATGGCGGTCGTCAACGGCGACGTCGTCATTCTTGCCGGCAACCCAACCACGCCCGGGTGTTACACGGAACGGTACGACTACATCGATGTCCGTCGATGGAACGGCGGACACTGGATCGTTGTGTCGGCATACCTGCCCGAGAAGCGACGGTACGTGGTCAACGATCCACAATCAGTCATCGGCCCGCTCGAAGTAACCGCGGACGAATTGATCGCCTTCACCAGCCGTGACGGCGGTCTGGGCATTGCGGTCAGTCGCTGAGCTTCCACTCCGGCACTTCGCCGATGGCCTCAAGACTTTCGGCCGGAACATGGGGCGCGGCGCCCGCCGCAGTCATCGTCAACTCCGGGTCGATCGCCGCGAATCGCTGCTCATCCGCCTTGTATGAACTGCGCACGAGTGGCCCCGCAAAAATACTTCCAAATCCCAGGTCGTACCCATACGCAGCAAACTCATCAAACTCTTCGGGCGTCACGTATCGGTCGACGGGGATGTGCTTCATCGTCGGGCGCAGGTACTGCCCGATTGCAACGACATCCACCGCCTGGCGCCTGATGTCGGCCAGTGTCTGCCGCACTTCTTCGTTAGTCTCGCCCATACCGACGATCAACGCGGTCTTGGTCATCAACCGCGGCTGCCCCAACTCTGCCGCAATCTCGCGCGAGCGCCGCAACACCCACATTGCTCGTTCATAGTCGCCGCGTGGGCGCAGCCGGCGGTACAGTCGCGGCACTGTTTCGACATTGTGTGAGTACACGTCGGGACGGGCCCTGATGACCGTCTGAAGTCCGTACTCCTCCTCGCCCATGAAGTCCGGAACCAGAACCTCGATCGTGGTTTCTGGCGACCGGTCGCGGATCGCGGCAATCACCGCCGCGAACTGTCCGGCTCCACGGTCGGGCAGATCGTCCCGGTCGACGCTGGTGATGACCGCGTGGCGAACACCCATGCTGACGATGGCCTCGGCCAGCTGTCCCGGCTCCGCGGGGTCCGGCGGCGTTCCTGGACGCCCCGTCGCCACTGCGCAGTAGCGGCACGCGCGAGTGCACGTGTCGCCCAGGATCTGGAATGTTGCTGTTCCCTTACCCCAACACTCACCAATGTTGGGGCAGTGCCCCTCCTGGCAGATCGTGTGGAGCCCGCGGTCGGCGACGATCCTGCTGACTTCGCGATATCGACCGCCCCCTGGGAGCTTCACCTTCAGCCAGGGCGGCTTGCCGCGAGCAACGCTGGCGTCGCTCAGTGCCCGCTTCTGTTCGCGCGTCAGCTGCCCACCATCAAATGGTCGGGTGCTCTCTACCGCTGCGCCCGCGGACTCACTCGAGCGCTCTCGCGCAAACTGCCCGGCGAGTGATGTTCCCCGCTCGGCAGATGCACCATCGCTGTCACTGTTGCGCGTCATGCGTGATGCCCCACGAGTGACCGCGCCGCACGCATCGAGTCGATAGCCGACGTATCTGCCACGACCCCGTCGATGCTGCGCTCAAGTTCGTCGATCGACTGCCACTCACATGTTGAGGAGAGTTCTGCGGCGACCGTCTCAGCAAGTGCGCGCGCAACAACATCGACGTCGGGGCAATCGAGCCCCGCACGCTCACGCGCAATGCTGGTCATCGTCACATCCGCTATCCCGCACGGCGTAAACCACGAGAACGCTTCCAGATCACAGTCCACGTTCAGCGCAATTCCATGGAAGGTGCACCCACGGGTGACCCGTATTCCAATCGACCCGATCTTGCGTCCGTCAACCCAGACGCCGGGGTACTCCGCGCGACGATCCGCGTGCACGTCGTGCTCGCGCAGCACGTCAATGATTGCCTGTTCCAGGCCGCGCACGAATTGACGTACGTCGCCGCCGCGCGCATCCAGGTCGATGATCGGGTAGACCACAACCTGGCCCGGGCCGTGGTACGTGGCCTTTCCGCCACGCTCTGTCGGCTCGACAGGCAGCCCCATCGTCTCGGCCATTGCGATCTCCGACGGCTCAGTCCGATATCCGGCAGTAACCACCGGATCGTGCTGGAGCACCAGAATTGTATCGCCAATGATGTCCCGTTCACGCGCTGCGCGAAGCCGTCGCTGCAGATCGGCAGTTGGGCCGTACGGAACGGTACCCAGCGAACAGATGCGAACGGGACGCGCCATTGGTTCAGCCCTGGAACTGGCTGACATCCCACGTCTCGAGATTGCGCTTGACGTGTGCCAGGAACTGCACCGCATACGCACCATCAACCAGTCGATGGTCGTAAGACATACACAGGTTCATCATCGAACGGATGGCAATCGAATCATTGCCACTCGCGTCGGTCAGGACCATTGGCCGCTTGATGATCGCCTCGGTATCAAGGATCGCCACCTGGGGCTGGTTGATGATCGGCGTGCCGTGGATGGCGCCATAGATTCCCGGGTTGGTCAGCGTGAACGTTCCGCCCTGCACGTCATCGGGCGAGAGCTGCTTGCTGCGCGCTCGAGTTGCGAGGTCGTTGACGCCGCGCGCGATACCGAGAAGGTTCTTCTCCTCGGCGTTACGCAGCACGGGCACAATCAGACCGGCGCCTCCGTCCAGTGCAACTGCGACACCAAGATTGACAAATCCCTTGATGACAGCCGCGTCATCCCGGATCTCGGCGTTGACGATCGGCCAATGCCCGATTCCGTCCACGAGTGCACGAATCACGAAGTGTGTGAACGTGAGCTTGACGCCCCACTGCCCCTCGAACTCGGCCTTGAGCTGACCGCGCATCTGAACGACCCGGGTCATGTCCACTTCCATCGTGCTGGTCACGTGTGGCGATGTGTGCTTGCTCTCGACCATGTGACGAGCGATGGCCCGTCGCATTGCGGTGAAGGGCACAACGGTCTCTGCGCCGGTAAACGACGCAGCAGGAGTTGAGGCGGTCGGCGCGGCAGCGGGCGGCGCAGCGGGTGCAGGAGTGGCCGCAGCCGGGGCGGCTGCCTGCGGTGCGGCCGACGGTGCGGCACCACCGACGACAGCCATGATGTCTTTCTTCGTAACCCGACCACCGGCACCTGTTCCGGCGATGCCCGCGACGTCGATTCCGTGTTCCGCTGCAATTCGCGCAACGACCGGTGAGACGAACCTGCCGGCCGGTGCATCACCTCGCGGAGTGGCCGGCGCAGCCGGCGTCGGAGCCGGTGCGGCTGCTGGCGTCGCAGCGGGCGCAGCACCGTTGCCGTTCGTTGATGCCGGTGGGGGTGTCATTGGTACGAGCTGCGTCTGAACTGGCTCGCTGGGGGCCGGGGCCGCCGGCGGCGGGGTTGCCGCGCCGGCAGCAGCTCCACCTTCGGTGATCTCTGCGATCTTGACCCCAACGTCCAGGGTGTCGCCTTCCTGCGCAAGGATGGCTGTCACAGTGCCACTTGCGGGCGAGGGCACCTCTGTATCGACCTTGTCGGTGGAGATCTCAATAAGTGTCTCGTCCAGCTCAACAGTTTCACCAAAGGCCATCATCCAACGACTGAGGGTTCCTTCCGAGACCGAGACCCCCATCTGGGGCATGGTGACTGGATGTACTGTGCCGGTAGTCATGTCAGCTCGTCCTCGTCTGGTTCGTCATGGAGTGTCAGTAGTTGGCAAGTTCGCGCAGTGCGGTCACGACGTCATCGAGTTGTGGGATGACTTCGCGCTCGAGCACGGGGCTGAATGGAATAGGACGATCGGCAGTTGCAACCCGTGCAACCGGCCCATCGAGTGACTCGAACAATTCCTCGCTGATTCGCGCAGCAATCTCTGCGCCAAAGCCGGAGGTTCGGGTGTCCTCGTGCAGGATCATCGCCTTCGATGTCCTGGTCACCGAAGCAGCAACCGATTCGAAGTCGAATGGAACGATTGTCCGCAGATCGATGACCTCGACGGGGAGCTGGGAGCGGGCACAGTGAAGCAGGGCGAGGGCGGCCTGGGGGTGCCAGGGGGTGCGGGCAATCCGAATACGGGCGCCGGGGGTGTGGAGAATGGGATTGGAGATGCGCGCCGTGGTGCTTT